>NZ_JBEYTW010000030.1:0-91249 GCF_040643275.1 Spirillospora sp. NPDC047418 | reverse complement strand
TCTTCTGTCTTCACACACCGATGATCACCGGTGGCCGCACCCGTTCCCGGACCAGCCCCGACCAGCAAGATCGCGATCTACAACTGGAGTACTAGAGTCGTGTCATCAAGCCCAAGCGCGGTGTCCACCTGCCCTTCGGAGCCGAGTGTCGCCCCGCCGTGCAAGGTCGCCTTCCAAGGATTCATGGGGCTGTAGATCCGCAGCGTTCCTGCAGGCTCGTCCATGTTCCAATGGGCGACCGAGTCCACTCCCGCTAGGGTGTCACCGGCGGCGAGTTGCTGGGCCTGCTCGTCGGTCAACGCCTGACTGAACGCTTGGACATCGTCGATGGATCCGGGCCAATAGTTGGCGAACGCGCGATTGTACAGGCTCCGGCCGATCTCGAACGCCCCGTGTGACACCAACGGCGTGCCGGCACCCACGGTGGCCTGCAACTGCCCGTCCACATAGAGCCGCAACTGTCCCGCGCTCTCGTCATACACGCCGGCAAGGTGACTCCACACCCCGATCGGCAGCGGAGTATCGTCCACGGCTTCGTTCCAGGAACCGCCACCGTCATTGGTATCAGTAGACGGCTTCTTGAATACCGGGTTACCTGCCGGATCGATCCCCAGTTGAAATGCACTCTGGAATGTCGAATTCTGGGCCAGAATATTGACCATTCCGTATCGAGTCGGCTTGGCCCAGGCGGACACCGTGAAACTGTTGGTGGGATCGACCAGCGGCAGGATGCTTTCAGCGAACCCGTAGACACCGTCCAACGACAACGCTGTCCCGTGCTCACCCTCGTCTCCCAAAGCCGCGGACCCCGCCAGCGTCGCCGGCAGGCCAGGGCCGGTCGCGGTCACCTCGGTCGATCCGGTGCTCTCGTCCAGCGCGAACCGCGCCACCGGATCGGGTCCCTCGTTCGCACGGAACTCGTAGGAGGCGCTGGCGCCGTTCTGGCTAGAGGGTGCGAACGCCTGGACGCTCACGACGTTGGGGCCTGACCTCGTCGGCGCCAGTGAGACCACCTGAGCCGCGCCGTTGCTGGTGCCGACCGTCTGGGGCGGCTCGTCGTTCATGGTGATGACGTACCGGTCGGCGACACCCTCGGAGTCCGAGATGACGAACCGTCCGGGCTCCCCGACACCACCGTGCCACTTATCGTTGTTCGGATACTCTTGCGAGCTGATGATTGGTTTGGCCGGGGCCGCAGGGTTGTAAGAGAAGTAGCAGCCGGTCTGGGCGCCGGCGTAGCTCCACGGGCCCCACTGCTCACCGTCCCAGACCCGCACACCCCAGGCGATCTTGGTGTTCTGCGGGATGTCGGGCGGCAGATCCGTGTAGAACTTCGACCCTGTCGTCTTGGCCGCCGTCAGGGTGGATGTCCACTTCGGTCCCCAATCCGACCCGTCGGCGTTGTTCGCCCAGTGCAGCGTGAACTGGCCCTGCACCTTGTTCTTGTCCTCGTTGTCGGGGTCCTTGAGGTAGGCGTAGACGGTGGGGATCCCGTTCACCGACTTGGCCTCCCCGGACGGCAGGCACTTGGTGCCCGGGTCGGCGAACATGGTGTCGGTGTCGGGCTGCAACGGCGGCCGGTTGTACTGCACCTTCAGGTAGGCGTCATCGGCGAACCGCTTCCACCAGTCCATCGTCGACTCGCTGTAGGCCTTGAGCCCGAATGTGATCGTGCTGTATCCCTTGTTCACCGCGTCTTGCACATGCGAACGCAGTGTCGAGCCGCCGAACTCCACCGGCGCCTTCGAGCAGTACGCCACATCACGCGAGGCCAGATGCTCCAGCCACACCGACGACTTGTTGGTGTTGTTCCAGGTCGCATACGACCGCAGCGTCGCGGTCCGCCACAGCTGCACCGAAGTCTTGTTACTGCAGTTGTAGGCGCTGGTCTCGTATGCGATGAACTCCACGTTCTGGATGTAGCTGCCCTTGACCGCGGGCAGCGGCATCCGGAAGAACAGCCGCTTGGTCTGGTTCTTCACACAGTTGGGGTCCTTGGCCACCTCGCAGCGGCCCACCCCCTCGGTCGACTTGCCGTCGAACTTGTAATACGACTCGTCCGGCCAACCCGAGGACACCATCCCCCAGCTGTTCGCCTTGCTGGTGTCCCACACCGGATCAATGAACACCGGAAACGTCGTATCGGGAGCGGTCAGCAGTTCCTGGTCGGGGGTCAGCGTCAGCTTCCCCTTCCCCACCGCGACCCCCAGCCGCGCGGTCTTCGCCCCGTCGGCAGGCCCCCTGGCCGGGTCGGTTCCCGGGTCGGCCGCACCCGCCCGAGCGCGCCCCTCCGGCCCCTTGGGCGTGGCGTGAGAGGAGTCCCACATGCGCGGGGACGGCGCCTCGAACACTCCCGCACCCGACCCGGTGTCGGTCGCGGTCAGCACCCCGCCCTGCCCCTGCCGCACCGACAACCGGCTGGTGGACAACGACAGAGCCAACCTGGCCACCCGCGGATCCTTCGCTGCTTCCGGTGTCTTGACCACCAGGACGTGCGCGAACCCCGAAGCTCGCGCACGCAACCGCAGGTCCACATCCGGGCCCGCCACACCCTTATAGACCGCGGTGTCGCCATCCAGCACCGGCTCGGGCAACTTGCTCGGCCACGACAGGGCGAGTTTGTGCCCCGCCTGAGTCATCTGCACCATCGGGCCGTCCCCACCCGCGGAGAACCTCAGCCCGACCGTCGTCGCCGCCGGCACGACCGCACCATCTGAACGGTGCAAGCCGGTGTCGATCTCGACCCACTTGCCGCCCTTGCGCGTCCGGATCGGCTGCACATGCTGCTCGACCTCGACCCGGCCGTTCGGCAGCGCCCGCACCGTCCGCGACTCCCCACGCCGCGAGAGGATCTCCACCGGCTTCCCGGACCTGGCGGCGGCCGTCATCGCCTCCTGCTCGGTCACCGCCCCCGTCGACACTGGCTTCCCCTCGTCCGCGCGGGCCACCGGCTGTGACACTCCCGCGATCACGGGCACTTGCAGCAGCCCGGCCACCAGCACCATCGCCGCGAACCGTGCCGTCCGGACCGGCCGCCGCCACAGACGCGAACCGGCCACAGACACGTCCCGACATGCCGCACGACGACCCATATGGACCTCAGACGTAAAGGGTTGTTAAAGCGGCCTTAAGGTAACCCGCTGATCAACTTCACAAAAGACCCCAAAGTGCATCATCTTGCGTGATCTAGATCACGCAAGATGCAGTAAACCTCTACGCAGGAGCCAGCCGTCCTGCCTTAATCACCATCGCGGCGAAGATCACACTGAGCGATCCAATGGATGCACATCGGCGTGTTTCAGTGCGCGATCGCTTCCGGTTAGACCAATCGATCCACAAATACAAGAGCCACAAGCGGCCAACCCGTGCCCCTGTCACCACGGACAGATAATTCGAACTTGACACAACACGGCAGACCCGTATATCGGCCCACGATGTTCCCGCTAATAGGTGGGGTGGGGGAATCAGGTGGTGGGGGGTGGGGGGTCGGCCTTGTGTTTTCCGTTGGGTTTCAGGGGGGAGACGATCCGGACCGGACGGGAGGCGCCGCGTGGGAGTGCGTGGCGGGCGGGGCGGCGTGGAGCCGGGATATCCGGTGGCTCCGGTTCATCGCGGGCGTCATCGTCGGCGGGCTCGGGGAGGGCTTCCTGCTGCTCGCGGAGGTACTCCTCGAACTCCATGGAATGGGCGGTCGGCAGCGTGATGATGCCGGGGTTGGCGTCCACGAGGAGGGTGCGGCGGCCGGTGGCGCCGGAGTGGGTGAACACCATCGCGGTCGGGGGCAGTTCCTGCAGTTGGGGCGGCTCGATCAGCAGTTCGCGGAAGCGCTGCTTGCTGGAGCGGCGGTCGGCGACTGTTCTGCCCCAGGCGGTCGCGGAGCTGATGCCCTCCACCAGGACGGAGTCGTCGGCGGCTGGGGCGGGGAGCGGCGACCAGACGGGGTCGGTGAGGCCGTCGCCGCGCGGGCGGGCGAAGGCGACCGTGCTGGCGTAGGTCTCCCCCGCGACGTCGAACAGCGTCTCGCCCGCCGCGTCGGTGATCTCGGCGACGATGAGCGGCTGCCCCGCGCCGATGTGCTCGGCGGCGACCCGCGCGTCCTCGGGGTTGCCGAGCCGCATGAACCCGACGGCGGCGTGGCCCCGGCGGCCGAGCCGCTCGCGGACGTGGCCCGGGATCGACCGGTACATCAGCACGAGGCCGGTTCCGGTCGCCTCGCAGGCGTCGATGAGCCGGTCCAGGACGTCCCCGCGCAGCTTCTCGGCGCCGCAGAGGAAGAGGGTGTGGTCCCAGCGGCCGCCGGGCGGGGCCTCGCGGACGCGGTGGGTGAGCGCGGTCGTGACGTATGTCCCGAGGATGCGGTTGGTCAGGACGCCGGCACGGCGATCCATCGACACCACGTGGAGCCTGGACGGTGGCAGCCTGACGGGTTCCGTCGCGAGCTTCTCCAGCTTGCGGAGCTGCGCCTCCAGCGCCCAGGCCCGCCGGACGACGATCCGGTCGGTGGCGTCCCGTCCGAAGAGTGTGGCGATGCGTTCGAGTTGCCCGTCGGTCAGCAGGCCCTTGCGGAGGTCGTCGCGCGGGTCGCCGACCTGGGCCAGGACGCGCAGGGCCGCGGTGATCCGCGGTATCGTCGCGTCCGGCCCGAGGACCTCGATGAGGCGCTCCAGGATGGAGTTGTCGAACGACAGGTCCCGGGTGCCGCCCTCCTCCTCGCCCGCGCTGACGACCAGGGAGAGGACGTCCGCGAGCGCTTCGGGGTTCAGGCCCCTCGTGACGTCCAGCCGGGGCAGGTCGGCGGGCAGCACCCAGACGAGCGGGTCGTCGCCCCGGTCCGCGGCGAGACGCAGCAGGTCATGCGCCACCGCGCCCTCGGACAGGTCGATGATGGTGAGCCGCGCGCCCACCGCCAGCCGGGCCGCGCCCATGGTCGTGACGGCGGCCGACCATCCGGCGAGCGTCCCGCCGACGACGTCCACCCGGTCGACGCCCGGCGGGACGGTGACCGGGTACCACTCGCGCTGGCCCTCGTAGGCGGCCTGGCAGCGCTCCCATTCGGCCCGCGCCTTGGCGTACGCCTTCTCCGCGGCCTCCCGCTCCCGGCGCCGCTCGGCGCGCCGCCGCTCGTCCTCGTCCCGCTCCTGGGCCAGCCGCGCCCGGACGCCCCGCTCGTCCCGCCACAGCCCGCCGCCCGTGAAGCCGAGGATGACCAGGCACGCCAGCAGCGCCACCCCGGCGAACGCCCACGGGATGATCCCCAGCAGCCCGCACACCAGGAACAGGACGGCGAACGCGACCGTCCCGCCGACCACGATCCGCAGCGGCCGGCCGGCCATGTGCTCCGCGGGCCGCCGGGCCGGCGTCGGCAGAGGCGCCCGTTCACGCTGCTCGGGTGGGGCCGGGGGCGGCCCCGGATCGGGGTGCACCTGCGCGTAGCGCCAGCCCACATGGACGCGGTCCGCCTGCGTGAGCCGCGCCATCGCGGACCCGCCCGCCATGTCCGTCACGTCGAGAGACCCCTGGGAGTCGCGGGAGTATATGGAACGCCTCGGGGTTGCCGGTTCGGTTGCCTACACAGCCCAGGGTAAAGAGCTTCCCACCTCCCCGCCCCCCGTTCAACGGAACACTTCCCCCGACGACCGACCACCCCCGACATTTCGGACACCGCACCCACCTGCGACAAGATCAGACACCGCCCGCCCCACCCATGACCACACCCGGCCACCCCGCCAAGACCGGCGACCGGTCAGGGGGTGGGGGTGGTCTTCGTGGGGAGGAAGGCGTCCAGTTCCATCGTCGGGTGCGGGTACTTCCACTCCGCGGCCTCGAACGGGATGTACATGCCTTCGGGGGTTTCGGCCAGGAAGTAGTTGCCGTCCCACTGGTTGGGGTGCGTCACCGGCGCGTCCTGCGGATAGCGCGCGCCTATGGCCTCGTACTTCACGCCGACGCCGAACACGGCGTGGACAGCGGCGTCCACGAAGTTCAGGTGCGCGATGTCGCCGCGGAGATGGCTCCCCTGGATCGCCAGGCCATGGACCCGATCCCGGACGAAGTACAGCGAGCTGAGATCCCTGACGACCTGGTCGAAGGCGTGCGCGCTGTCCTGGTGGACGAGAGCGCGCGTCTGCGGCTCGACGAGCAGCACGTTCGCGACGTAGGTCGGCAGGTCGCCGTGGAACATCCGGACGCGGTTCATGGCGCGCGGGAACAGCCGCCGCAGCCTTTCGTGGGTGAACCGCAGGTAGGCGTCGTTGACGTCGACTAGATCGAGTTCCAGTCCCATCGGCTCGACGCATCCGGCCAGGATCGCCGCCGAGCCGCCCATGAAGACGCCCACGTCGATCAGCCTCGTCAGCTCCAGGTGGCACCGTTCGGCCTGGCGGAACAGGTCGTAGTAGTGGTAGGCGCTGCACTGGTCCTCGTAGACCAGGTCAAGGTCCGCGATCCGGTCGGCGGTGCGGTCGAACACCGTGTTCCGTCCCGCGAACGCCTTCAGGTCGGCGTGCTGCCCGCCCCTGATCGGGATGCCCAGCGCCTCGTGCGGGCGCTCCACGTCCGCCAAGCCCGGGTCGGGATCGAGGAACGTGCCCCACGTGGGCTGGTGCATCGCCACGGTCGCGATGTAGTCCGTCATGTTCAGGTCCTCGGGTTCCGGCGGACGCGTGCGGACAGCGCGCGTCCCAGCTGCGACATGGCCGCGCCCACTTCCTCGTCCCGCTCGGGCGGGGACGCTGCCCGGGCCAGTTCCGTTCGCATGCCCTCCGTCTCCTGCCGCCGGGCGGCGTTCTCGGCCTGTGCCCGCCTGAGGTCGGAGCGCAGTTCGGCGAGTTCCCGCTGCTGCGCGGTAATGGTCTCCGTCAGCCGGTTCGCGTCGTCCGTGCGGGCCTCGGCCTCGTACTGGAGTTGCAGGATGCGGGTGTAGAGCGCGATCCGGTTGTTCTCCATGGCAGCGACGAGTTCCGAGGACGTGTACGGCCGCAGCGCCTCGAAGATCTCGTCGGCGCCGGCCGCGCCCGACCTGATCATGATTCCGAAGCCGAAAACGGCTGGGACGATGGCGAACCGCCGGTCGCCGGCCTCGGCCAGCGCGTCCTCGACGGCGGTGAGGACGCCGTTGCGCTCGCCGCCCGCGTGCGCGGCCACGGTGAACACGCCACCGCCGACGAAACCGGCCGGGGTGACGTCGTCGTGCCAGACGGTCGGCCCGTCGGCCGTGTCGGGCTTGACGTCCGCCGGTGCCAGCGGGGACGGCTGGTAGTAGAAGTCGCGGCGCCCGCACGGCCACAGCACGTCGTTCATCACGACCACCGCGTCGGGCGCGTTCTTCATGATCCATGCGAGTTCGCCGCGGACCACCGCGTAGTTGTGGTCCCCGTCGAGGACGTACATGTCGGCGACCGGCAAGTCATCGAGCACCCCTGGGGACAGGCCCTCCACCAGGTTCAGTCGCGGGTCGCCGTCCAGCACGGCCCGGAGTTCGTCGCCGGGGGCCGGTTCGACACAGTGCACGGTCGCGCCAAGATCGGCGTACAGCGAGCTGACCTGCCCGGACTCCACGCCGACCTCGACCACCGTGCGGATCTCGCGGCAACCGAAGATCAATGCGAAGAGTTCCCGGAACACCGACATCGAGTGCAGCAGCAGCGGCTGCTCCCGAGCGGCACGGGCCTGCGCGTGCGGATCGTCGGGGGAACCGACCACAGCGGCCCCTCGGTCAGCGGTCGTCACCGAGCTTCCTCCTCGCCACTCGCCTGGCGCCGGCCGCGACGCCCTTGACGCCGGCCGTCCGGTACTCCTCGCGCATCCGCTCGGTGAGCCGCGCCGCGCGCGCCGCCCGTTCCGCCATGCGGTCGACCGGCATCCGCGGCGCCATCCCGGTCGCCGACTGCGGAAGCATCGCGAACGCGATCGTGACTTGCGCGGACGACACCGTGGGCGTCCCGGCGCGGCGGGCGAGCGGGAGCCATACCGCCGCATAGGAGGTGTCGAACTCCATGAGGTTGCCGCCGAGGTAGCGGCAGTCCGCGTAGTGGAGGCCGACGAAGTCCTCCGGCTGGTCCCAGCGCAGCACCCGCTCGCGGCGGCGGCCCCCGGCGATGACCCTGGCTTCGATCCAGTCGACCCGGACGATCGCCGGACGGCCGGGGATCGCGAGGGAGATGTCGACCGTGTCGTGGTGCTCGAAGTCGATCCGGGCGAAGGACAATCCGTTGTGGTTGATCCGGACGCGGCGGCGGATCGGCTCGTGCCACCGGTCGTCGGCCGTCCGGTACCGCAGCCGCGTCTCGTACGGCTCGCCGGCCGGGTCGAACGCCTCCGGGGCGACCGCACCGTCGGCGATGGCCCTGGCCATGGCCCCGAGCCCGGTGTCGGACGCGGCGATCAGCGCGGGCCAGAACGAGTCCCGCATGTGCAGGTCGTCGAGGTCGCCGGGCGACAGGTACGGGACGGCGGGTTTCAGGTCGGCGGGCAGCAGGGTCGTGACCAGGGAGGAGCCGAAGTTGTCCTCATGGGTCCAGTTGCCGAAGACGGCCGCCTCGTCCGCCGTGGGCGCCTCCAGCGCGGCCACCAGGATCCGCGCCAGCCGGTCGCGCGCCGCCTGCGGACGGGCCAGATCCGGCCATTCGCCGCCGGACGCGCCGACGTACCTGCTCCACATGTGCTGGAACGCGAACACGCCGTCCTGGACCGTGCGGCGCTCGGCGTTCTGCGACGGCGAGTCGGACGCGTCGCCGAGGACCGGCTCGCCGTCCTCGGTGAAGCCGATCAGCGACCCGCACAGCGCGTTGACGCACTGCTCCACGATCTCCGGGCTGCGGGTCACGGTCGCGGCGACATGCGCCGGATGCCCCGCCTGCGCCAGGTAGCCCTCGGCGCGCAGCCCAGCCAGGTACACCCGCTCCGACCGGTTGTCGGTGGCCAGGTAGAGCCCGGATACCCGGGTATCGATGCGCGCGATCTCCAGCGCCCGCGCGAGATGCCGCTGGATCGTGCCGCCCCAGCCGAGGTCGATGAGGGTCAACTCCGGATCGTCGAGCGCGCCGGCGTCCCGCAGCGACTTGATCATGCGTTCGCGGACGGCGGTGACGGTCACCGCGAGCCGGTTGCACAGGTGCGGCGTCTCGGTCAGCGCGCGGGCGACCCGGTCGGCGATGTCGCCGTTGTCGATGACGGTGTCCAGCTCGACGGCGAGGCCGGGCACGTCGCCGGGCCGCAGCTCGAGGACCGACAGCGCCTGCCGGACGGTCAGCCGGTAACCGGTGCGGATGAACGCGTGCACCGCGTCGGTGTCGTGCGGGTCGAGCCCGGCCAGCGAGGTCACGAACCGCGACAGCCACACGGGAGCGGCCACGACGTCCCAGCCGCGCGCCTCGGCGGCTCGGTTGATGAGCGTGGAGAGCAGTTCGCCTTCTCGCATCGAGCACCACAGCCTGCGGGTTCCGGCCTCGTGCGCCTTCCACGCCGCCCACTCGGCGAACCCGGTCAGCACCGGTCCGAGGACGCCGGCGCCGTACCGCCACGCGACGCCCAGCGCCGAGGTGGTGAACGGGACGCCCGAGTGGACGGCCTTGGCGCGCAGGCTGGTGAGGCCGAAGTCGCCGTACCGGTCGTCCAGGTCGGACGTGTGGTCGGCGGACCGGCCGACCGGCTCCTTCTCCCGCTTCAGCACGTCCAGATAGGCGTCGTCGAGCCGCCGGTAGTGCACCGTCCGGACGCCCAGCCCGCCCGGCACCTCGTGGTCGGCGACCTCGTGGTCGCCGATGTGCACGACCTGCTCCGGGCTGCGGCCGAGGTCCCGCAGCACGATGTCCCACAGGCCGGACGCCTTGTCCGCGCCGTGCTGGTTGGACCGGAAGATCCGGACGTCCTCCAGCGGGCCCAGTTCGGGACGGTCCAGGAGCCGGGCCAGCTGCTCATCGGTGAAGTAGGTGTCGGACACCATGACGACCTGGATGTCCTGTTTCCGCGCGGCCTTCACGACCTCGGCGATGTCCAGGTCCACGACGGTCAGCTCGCGTTCCAGCCGCAGCTCGGCCTCGACGAGCTGCTCGAGCGGCGCGGCGCCGAAGATCCCGTCCGGCATGGCGCGCCAGATGTCGAACAGGGAGACCTCGGTGCCGAGGGCGTCGCGACCGCGGCGGGCCGTGTCCTCGGCGGCGATCCGCATCCGCCGGAGGGTCGCGCCGGTCACCCACGGCGGGCACAGCCCCGCGTCCCGCAGCCGCGAGGCCAGCAGGCCGAACACGTCCACCGGCCTCGGCACCCGGCGCCAGAGCACCGTGTCGAAGATGTCCAGGGACAGCACGGAGCAGGTTCTGTCGGCGATGATCCGGTACACGTTGTCGAGCAACGGGCAGCCGTGTTCCTGCTGGGTCAACGCCGCACCTTTCCCCCTGGTCCCCGACCGGCGCTCGGCCGCGGCACGGGTCACCCTATCCACCGCTTTCTCCCGACGTAGTCCGCGCTCCCGCGGCGGCCGGACGGTCCGCAAGCGCCGCGGCAGTCCGCCGGGCAGCGCGGTCCTCGCGGACCAGCCGGCCGGCCTCCTCGGTCGGCCCGTCGAAGATCACCCGGCCCTGCCGCATCGTGATGCCGCGGTCGCAGAGCCCGACGAGCATCTTGATGTCGTGCGCGACGACGACCATGGTGCGGCCCTCGCCGCGCAGCTCCCGGATGCGGTCCAGGCACTTCTCCCGGAACGGCGGGTCGCCGACGGCCAGCACCTCGTCGATGAGGAACACGTCCGGCTCGGTGTGCGCCGCGATCGAGAACGCGAGCCGCATGAACATGCCGGACGAGTAGAACTTCACCTGGTCGTCCAGGAAGCGCTCGACGCCCGAGAACTCGACGATCGCGTCGAACTTCCCGAGGATCTCCGCGCGGGACATGCCGAGGATCGCGCCGTTGAGGAAGACGTTCTCCCGGCCGGTCAGCTCGGGATGCAGCCCGGCGCCGACGTCGATCAGGCCGGCGACGCGGCCCCGGACGCGCACCGACCCCTCGTCCGGCTGCATGACCCCCGAAATGAGCTTGAGCAGGGTGCTCTTCCCCGACCCGTTCAACCCCATCAGCGCCACGGTCTCGCCCTGGTCGATGGTGATGCTCACCTCGTCCAGCGCGCGGAAGCGGTCCGACAGGCTCTGCCGCCGCAGCGCGCGGACGCTCATCTCCTTGATCGAGCGCGCGTGCCGCAGCGTGAAGTTCTTCGTCACGCGGTCGATGACGATGGACGAGGTCTCTGCCGGAGAAGGCTCTGGTGAGGGGGTCAACGGCTACAGCTCCTGCGCGAAACGCTTCTGCATGCGGGCGAACGCCGCGTGCCCGGCGATGAACACCAGCACGCTCACGGCGAGGGACTCGCATGCGCGGGCGTAGAGGTCGGGCGGGAACGCGAACCCGCCATCCGCTCCGGGGTACCAGAACGCCCGCTGAAACAGGGACACCGCGCTGACGAGCGGGTTGGCGAGGTACACGTCCAGCACCCAGCCGGGCGCGTGCGTCCGGACGTGCGTCCACGGGTAGATCATCGGCACCGACCAGGTGATGACGATCATCGAGATGTCGACCGCCTGCTCCAGGTCGCGGAAGAACACGTTCACGGCCGCGCACAGCAGGCCGACGCCGAAACCGAGGACGACGATGATCGTGAATCCGAGGACGGCCGCGCCGACGCCGGCCGGCGAGGGGCGCCATCCGGTGGCGACCGCCCCGCCGAGCAGGATCAGGAAGCCGGGCAGGAAGTGGACCAGCGAGACCAGCGCCGACGCCGCCGGGAACATCTCCCGGGGCAGGAACACCTTGCGGACGAGCGCGGCGTTGCCGGTGACCGAGCGGGTCGCCGAGTGCAGCGTCTCGGTGAACAGGTTGACCAGGACCATGCCCGCGAACAGGTAGACCGGGAAATCGTCGATCTGCCGGTCCATGCCGAGGAACACGCCGATGACGTAGAAGTAGACGGCGAAGTGCACGGCGGGCCGCACGTAGGACCAGCCGAGCCCGAGCAGCGAGCCCTTGTACCGGGCGCGCAGCTCGCGGCGCACCAGGAGCCGCAGCAGGTACCTGTTCTGGACGGTCCGGCGCAGCCCGCCGCCGGCCCCGGGCACCCGGAGGCCGTCGTCGACGCGGATCGGCGTGACGGTCATCCCGGCCCGCCCCCGGACTCACCGGAACCCGACGGCCGCGGGCCCGAACCCGACGCGCCCGGCTCGGCCGCCTCGAACGTGGCGCGCCACGCCTCCGGGGAGGCGATCTCGGCCATGGCCGCCCGGTACCGCCGGCTGAGCTCCGGCCATTCCCGGCCGAGCCGGGCGTGCAGCAGCGACGTCCGCGCGAGCAGCTTCTTGAAGCGCTCCGGGTCGCGCTGGTACCAGGCGACCTTCGTGCCGTCGGCGGAGGAGACCAGCGCGCTGTCGACCTGCGCGAGCAGGCTCCAGTGCCGGTCGATGTGCGGCACGACCAGCTGCGGGTTGCCCCGGGCGGCGGGGTCCACCGGACGCAGCTGCTTGACGGTGCCGAGCATCGCGCTCGCCAGCACGTTCACCTTGCCGCGCGGCGGCTTGAACCCGCGTCCCCGCTTGGGCGGCCTGTTCCAGCGCACCTGCGGGAACTCCTCGTGGCTGACGCGGTCGCGCGCGTCGGGGAACTCCGCCCGCAACGCCATGATCTCCGGCAGCTTGGCCGCGATCCCGGCGTGCATGTGCTCCGGCCCGCTCAGCACGTCCTCGATCGCCGACAGCATCAGCTCGGCGGTCGAGTACTGCATGGCGAGCGCGTGCTTCACCGAGATGATGAAGCTCTCCTTGACGAGGTTGCCGCCGCGCTCGTAGGGCGAGTGCATCAGCGCGGTGACGAGCCGGTTGCGCTCGTGGAAGTACGCCTGCCAGTCGATGCCGTCGTCCTTGTCCTGCCACGGGACGTGCCACGCCGCCATGCCGGGCAGCGACACGGTCGGGTAACCGGCCTCGCCCGCGCGGACGCAGTACTCGGCGTCGTCCCACTTGATGAACATCGGCATGGACAGGCCGATCTTGCGCACGACGTCGGTGGGGATCAGGCACATCCACCAGCCGTTGTAGTCGACGTCCACGCGCCGGTGCAGCCATTTGGTCTCGCGCAGGCTCCCCGAGCTGGTGCGCTTCCGCGGGTCCGCGGTGAGGGCCGGGTACGGGGTCCGGGCGGGCGGCAGCGCGAAGTCGTGCTCGCGCCTGGTGTGCGGGGCCTCCTCCCACCACCAGCGGTACCGGGCGATGGTCTCGCCGTAGGCGTGCAGCTGCGAGCGGACGAACAGGTTGAACATGTGCCCGCCCACGATCGTCGGCGTGCGGGCGAAGTCGGCGAACGCGACGGCGCGGAGGATGCCCTCGGTCTCGGTGACCACGTCGTCGTCGAGGAGCAGGACGTAGTCGCTGGCGCCGGCCGCGACCGTCTCGTCCATCGCGCGTGAGAAGCCACCGGAGCCGCCCAGGTTGCCCTGCTCGATGACATGCAGCTTGGTGCCGAGCGCGTCGGCTGCCCCCGGGTAGCCCGCGTCGTCGCGCACACGGTCGGTGCCCTGGTCCACGACGTAGACGGCGTCGACCACGTCCAGCACCTCGGGCGCGGCGCCCAGCGCGACGAGCTGGTCCACGCAGAAGTTCGGACGGTTGTACGTGGTGATGCCGAGGCTCACCCGGCCCTGCCGGACGTCCCCCGCCGCTTCGGGGTCCGCGCACCAGTCGGCCCGTTCCAGCACGGCGTTGCCCTCGCCGGCCAGGACGTCCATCCAGTACCAGCCGCCGTCGATGAACGGGAGCAGCGGCAGCCGGAACGCCTCCTCTCGGGAGGTGCCGGAGTCGATCCGTGCGGAGGCGACGCGCTGCACGTGCCCCTTGGCGCTGGACCGGTAGACGATGACGGTGCCCTGGCCGCGCATCCGGACCCGCAGCGTCACCTCCTCCACGCTCGTCCAGCGCCGCCAGTAGCTGGCCGGGAAGGCGTTGAAGTAGGTGGCGAAGGAGGCGCGCCGTCCGACGGGGACCACAACGCTGCGGCGCCCGACGGCGGTGGCGGGCCCTGCCTCCACCTCGGTCTCGGCGGCGAGGGCCTCGGCACCTCTGGCGATCTCGCCCTCGACGTACAGCTTGAGGACGTCGAGGTCGCGGTCGACCGGCATCACGACGCGCTGCAGCACGCGCAGCCGGCGGGGGGTCTCGGCTCCGGCCGTCGCCGTGGCGGGTTCGGTCACTCGTCCACACCTCCGCTTATGAGACGCGAACCATCGGTGAAATGGGGACGCAGTCTGTTGTCGACCATGCTGAGAGCGCTCGCGATGGCCATGTGCATGTCGAGGTACCGGTAGGTGCCGAGCCGCCCGCCGAACAGCACCCCGTCCTCGCCCTTCGCCAGGTCGCGGTAGGCGAGCAGGCGGGCGCGGTCGGCGGCGGTGTTCACCGGGTAGTACGGCTCGTCCCCGCGGCCGGCGGCCCGCGAGTACTCCCGCATGATCACCGTCTTGTCGGGCGGGTGACCGTCGCGCTCGGGATGGAAGTGCCGGAACTCGTGGATCCGGGTGTAGGGGACGTCCTCGTCGGCGTAGTTCATCACCGGGGTCCCCTGGAAGTCGCCGGTCGGCTCGACCCGCAGTTCGAAGTCGAGCGTCCGCCAGCCCAGCTCGCCCTCGGCGTAGCCGAAGTAGCGGTCCAGCGGCCCGGTGTAGACGACGGGCACGTTGCCGACGATGTCGTCGCGCAGGTCGAAGAAATCGGTGTTCAGCCGGACCTCGATGTTGGGGTGGTCGGCCATCCGCTCCAGCCAGGCGGTGTAGCCGTCGACCGGTAGACCCTCGTGGACGTCGCTGAAGTACCGGTTGTCGAAGGTGTACCGCACCGGGAGCCGGGTGATGATCTCGGCCGGCAGCTCGCGGGGATCGGTCTGCCACTGCTTGGCGGTATAGCCGCGGATGAACGCCTCGTACAGCGGGCGCCCGATCAGCGAGATGGCCTTCTCCTCCAGGTTGGCCGGGGCGGACACCTCGGCGGCCTGGCCGGCGATCAGCGCCCGCGCCTCGTCCGGGCTGAGGACCCGGCCGAAGAACGCGCAGATCGTGCCGAGGTTGATCGGCATCGGGTAGACCCGGCCCTTGAACGTCGAGTACACGTGGTGCCGGTAGCCCGTGAAGGCGGTGAACCGGTTGGCGTACTCCCACACCCGCTCGTTGGAGGTGTGGAACAGGTGCGCGCCGTAGCGGTGGATCTCGATGCCCGTCTCCGGCTCGGCCTCGCTGTAGGCGTTGCCGCCGATGTGGTCGCGCCGGTCGAGGACGAGCACGCGCAGGCCGAGCCCGGCCGCGCAGCGCTCGGCGACCGTGAGCCCGAAGAATCCGGAGCCGGCCACCACGAGATCAACGTTCACTGGACGGTGTCCATCCCGTGCGGGGAGCAGAGGGCCGGGCCGCGCTACGGCACCGGCCGGTCGATACGTACGGATCGCGGCTAAGATACCGGGGATTTCATCGGCACCAAGGCAGGGCTCCCAAGGATCGCGGTGGTCTCGTCCACTCCAGGCGCCGCGGCGGGCGGCACATCCGGCGGTGCGCAAGGCGGCACGCGCCCGGTGGTCTTCCTGCATGTCGGAGCCGCCAAGTCCGGGACGACGTTCCTCCAGCAGGTGCTGTGGCACAACCGCGCCCGGCTGCGCGAGCACGGCGTCCTCTACCCGGGCGCGGACTTCTCCGCCCACGTCAGGGCCGCCTTCGACCTGCGCCGGACGTTCTTCCGCGAGGCGTCCGACCCGCGGACGCGCGGCGCCTGGCGGGACTTGGTCGACGAGGTCCGCGACTGGCCCGGCAACGCCGTCATCTCGCAGGAACTCCTCGCCCCGGCCCGGCCCGCCTACGTCCGGCAGGCCATGGCCGACCTCGACTTCGCCGACGTGCACGTGGTCTTCACCGCGCGCGACCTCGGCCGGCAGATCCCGGCGCACTGGCAGGAGGACGTCAAGAACCGGTTCACCACCTCGTTCACCGAGTTCGTGGCCGCGCTCCGGCGGCGCAACTGGCGGACGTTCGAGAGCGCGCGGCTGTTCTGGGGGCTCCAGGACCCGGTCGCGGTGCTCGGACGCTGGGGAGCGGACCTGCCGCCCGAACGCGTCCATGTCGTCACGCTGCCCAGGCCCGGTGCGCCTCGCGACCTGCTCTGGCGGCGCTTCTGCGCGGCCACCGGCCTCGCCCCGGACGACTTCGACCTCTCCGGCACGTTCGCCAACGCGTCGCTCGGCCTGACCGAGACCCAGTTCCTGCTCCGGCTCAACACGGCGCTCGCCGACACGGCGCTCGCCCGGCGGATCGGCTGGCAGGTCTACAACGACGAGGTTAAGCTCTTCCTCGCGCAGCACGTGCTGGCCGGGCGGCCGGCTCCGGTCAGGATCGAGCTGCCCGCCGCGCACCTGCCGTGGGCGACCGAGCGGGCGATCGAGACGGTCGAGGAGCTGCGCGCGGCCGGCTACCACGTGGTGGGCGACCTGTACGAGCTGATGCCGATGGCCGCATCCGGCCCCGCGCTCGGGACGGCGCCCGCCCCCGATCCGGGCGAGCCGCGCTGGGCGGAGATGGCGGACGCGGGCCTCGATGCCATCGCGGCGCTGCTGCGGCGCGTCCAGCAGCGGCAGGAGGACGCGTCCGTCCCGGGCACCGAGATGCCGGTCCGCGACCGGGTCGGGCTGCTGCGGCGCGAGTCGGCGGACCTGGCGGAGGCCACCGGTCGGCTCGCCCGCGACGCCGCCCCGTTCGCCGAGCGCGCCGCACGCGGCGCGCGCGAACGCTACCCGGCCGTCCGCCGCCTCGGCGGCGCCTACCGGAGGGTGCAGGGCAAGGCGGCGTCGTCCGAGACCGGGACGAGTACCGAGACGAGTCAGAGGTGAACGCGCGCATGGACGAGGGGCGGCCCGACAAGCCCGCCAAGTCGGTATATCTGCACATCGGCGCGCCCGCCGCCGGGACGGCCTTCCTCCACCGGGCGCTGTGGGACAACCGGCGGCGCCTCGCCGACGCCGGTGTCTGCTACCCGATCGCCGGGCCGCAGGAGCACTTCGGTGCCGTGATGGACCTGCGCGAGATGAGCTGGGGCGGCCGCCGCGACCCGGGCTGGGACGGCGCCTGGGAGCGGATGGCCGAGCGCGCCCGCGACTGGGACGGCCCGGCGGTCGTCTTCTCGCAGGGGCTGCTGGCGGGCGCGACCGAGCGGCAGGCCGCGCGCGCGGTGGCGTCGCTGCAGCCGGCCGAGGTGCACGTGGTGTTCGCCACCCGCGACCTCGGCTGGCAACTGATCCTCGACTGGCAGGAGCAGATCCGCCACGCGCACACGATCACGTTCGAGCGCTTCGTCGACGACCTGGTCAGGCGGGGAATCGACGCGCCCGAGCCGTACGGGGAGATGTTCTGGGGGCAGCACGACCCGGTACGGGTGCTCGCCGCATGGGAGTCCGCGGTGCCGAGGGAGCGCGTCCACGTGCTCACGCTTCCGCCCCCCGGCGAGGCCCCCGGCGCGTTGTGGGAACGGTTCCGCGAGGTGAGCGGGATCGGCGACGGCGTGTGCGACGTCGCCGGGATCCCGGTGGACGAACCGCTGCCGGCGGTCGAGGCGGAGCTGCTGCGCCGGCTGAACGAGCGGATCGGCCCCACGCTGGGCGAGGACTACGAGCGCGTCGTCCGCGAGAACCTCATCGGTCACGCCCGCACCGCGGGCGACGCCCGGACGCGGATGCGCCTGCCCGCCCGGCACACCGGATGGGCGGCGGCGCGGACCCGGGAGATCGCCGCGTCGCTGCGCGCCTCCGGCTACGCCGTGGCCGGCGACCTCGCCGAGCTGACCACGTCCCGCGAGCCCGGGCCCGGGCTCCTCCCCGGCGACGTCCCGGACGAGCTGATCGCGACCGCGTCCGTCGGGGTCGTGGCGCACCTGCTGGAGGAACTGGCGGTGGCGGACGAGCGCATCGGGCTCGCGCACCTGCACAGCGAGCTGGCCGGCGTCCGGGAGAACCTGCGGGAGCTCATCGAGAACGCCGCCGAGCCATCCCCGGCGCTGCAGCGCGCCGCCCGCCGCGCGACGGGCAGGCGCGCCCGGTGACGCCCGGCCCGGGCCCCGTCTCGGCGGTGGTCGTCACCCACGACCGGCGGGGCCTTCTCGCCGAGGCCCTGTCCGCGCTCGGCGCCCAGCGGCGCCCGCCGGACCGGACCATCGTGGTCGACAACGCCTCGTCCGACGGCACCGCCGCGATGGTCGCGGAGCGCTTTCCGGACACCGACCTGCTGGTGCTGCCCCGCAACATCGGCGGGGCGGGCGGATTCAGCGCCGGGCTGGCCCGCGCCCTGAGCGGCGGCGCCGGGCTCGTCTGGCTGCTGGACGACGACACGGTGCCGGAGCCCGGAGCGCTCGGCGAACTGCTCGCGGCCCGCGCGCGGGCCACCGCGGGCGACGGCCCGCCCGCGCTGGTCGCGAGCCGCGTCGTGTGGACCGACGGCCGCGACCATCCGATGAACACGCCGCGCCGCAAGCCCCGCGTCACGGCCGCCGAGTCCCGCATCGCCGCCGCGGCCGGCTGCGTCCCGATCCGCTCCGCGTCGTTCGTCTCCGTGCTCGTCGACGCGGGCGCCGTGCGGGAGCGCGGGCTGCCGGTCGCCGACTACTTCCTGTGGAACGACGACTTCGAGTTCACCACCCGGCTGCTGCGCGACCGCCGCGGCCTGCTCTGCCCGGACAGCGTCGTCGTGCACAAGACGCGCGGCTTCGGCGGCGCGGACGCCGACCCGGGCGACCGCTTCTTCTTCGAGGTCCGCAACAAGATCTGGCTGTTCACCGGCAGCCGTGGGCTGGCGCCGGCCGAACGCGCCCTGTACGCCGGTTCCACTCTGCGGCGCTGGGCCCGCACCTTCGCGGGATCGTCGGACCGGACGGTCCTGCGCCGCGCCATGGTCCGCGGGCTCAAGGACGGGCTCACCAGCCGCCCGCAACCCACCCCAGCGCTGCTGCGCGAAATCGGAGTCGAGGTCCCCCAGCATGACGGCGACGCCCCATGAGACGGAACGGCACGGCCGACCGGACGGCGAGGAGCCCGGACCTCCACCGGCCAGTGCCGGCGCCACGGCCCGCGCGGAGGTCACGGACGGCGCCGGCACGCCCCGCCGGCGTCCGGCCGCGCCCTGGACCCTGCCGCTGCTCCCCGCCGCGCTGACCCTCGCGATCACCCTCATCGGCATCGGGAACCCGTCGCTGTGGCTCGACGAGGCTGCCACGATCAGCATGACGACCCGGTCGTACGGGGAGATGCTGCGCGTCTTCGACCACCTCGATCTCGTCCACGCCCTCTACTACATGGTGATGAAGCCGTGGGTGGCGGTGTTCGGGACGAGCGCGGTCGCGCTGCGGCTGCCGAGCGCGCTGGCGATGGCCGCCGCGGCCGCGGGGATCACGGTCATCGGCCGCCGCTGCCTCGGCACGCCCGCCGGGGTCCTCGGCGGGCTGGCGTGGGCGGTCGGCCTGCAGACCTCCCGGTGGGCGCAAGAGGCCCGCTCCTACGCGATGACGGCCGCGGTCGCGGTACTCGCGACCTACCTGCTCGTGCGGGCCGTGGACCGGGACGAGCGGCGCCCGTGGCGCTGGTTCGCGGGCTACACCGCCGCCATCGCGCTGCTGGGGTTCCTGCACCTGCACGGCGCCCTGCTGCTGGCGGCGCACGGCACCACGCTCCTGCTGATGCGCCCGAAGGCCGGGGTCTGGGTCCGCTGGACGGTCTCCGCCGCGCTGGCCGCTGCGCCGCTGGTGCCGTTCGCGCTCGCCGCCCGGAACCAGAAGCTGCAGGTCGAGTGGCTGCCGAAGCCGACATGGGACGTCGCGTGGTCGCAGTTGCAGTTCTTCAGCGGCGGCCGGGCGATCGTCTGGGTGGTGGTGACGCTCTCGGTGATCGGTGTGATCGCCGCCGTCCGGGTGCAGCGGGGCCGCTCGATCCCGCTGCTGTCGCCCGGAACGGTCCCGCTGCCGGCCGTGGCCCTGCCCTGGCTCGTGCTGCCGACCGTGCTGCTGGTCGCCGTCTCGCTCGTGAGCGACCCGGTCTTCTTCTTCCGGTACACGACCTACTGCCTGCCGGCGGCGGCGCTGCTGGTCGGCGCGGGACTGGCCCGGGTCCTCGCCGCCGCCGGCCGCCGCGCCGACCAGGCCGCGGTGATGGCGGTGGCCGCGGTCGCGCTCGTCACCCCGTCCATCCAGGACCACCTGTTCATCCGGGAGCAGGGAAGCCGCCCGGAGGACATGGAGAGGGCCGCGGACGTCATCCGCGGCCACGCGCGGCCCGGGGACGCCATCGTGTACCTCTCGGGCGTCGTGCGGTGGAGCGCGGCGGCCTACCCCGACGTCTTCGGGCGGCTCCGCGACGTTGACCAGCGTATCGACCCGGTGAGCGCCGCCAACCTCAAGGGCCGCGACATGTACCCGCGCGACCTGCCGCCGAAGCTCGCCCGCGTCGACCGGGTGTGGGTGATGAGCCACCAGCACCTCGACCTGGGCAACCCGGTCATCCAGCGCCGCGAGCGGGCCGTGCAGGCGGGCGGGCCCTGGCGGCAGGCCGGGAGGTGGACGTACACGGGCGGCTGGCTCGTCCTGTACGTGCGGACCGGCCCCTACCGGACGTCGAGGTAGTCGATCTGCCCCTGGCCCTGCCCGCCCAGGCGGCGCAGGCTGAGGGTGTTCCACCCGGCGGCCAGCTCGACCTCCACCGTGACGGACGTCCAGCCGGCGCCCTTCGTCGGGCGCAGCCGCAGGGACGTCGCGACGGTCCCGTTCGCGAAGAGCTCCAGATAGGAGTCGGTCCCGGAGCGGTTCGCGAACTGGGTCCGGACGGTGTACCTGCCGGCGGCCGGCGCGAAGACCGGGACGTCCACCCGGCAGCCGTCCTGGGCGAACGGGCCGATGGCCCGGCCGCCGGAGGCGTGCGGCCGGGCCAGGGCGGAGACGCAGCCGTTCAGCCGCCCGCGCTCCGCCTCGTAGCGGACGGGCACACCCCGCACGACGGGACGCGCCCCGTCCCAGCCGAGCCTGGCGACGTACATGCCGCGGGTCACCCGGGAGCCGCCGTGGCGGTCCAGGATGCCGTGGAAGACCAGGTAGTCGCCCGTCTCGTCGCTGAGGACGTCGGCGCTGCCCGGCCCATCGACCTGCCCGCCGTACTGGCCGGTCGACTGGATCGGGCCGCTCTTGCGGTACGGCCCCTCGATGGCGGACGCCACCGCGTAGCGGGTCTGGTAGTTCGACTGGAAGTACCAGCCCGCCGCGTAGAGCAGCACGTAGGAGTCGCCGCGGCGGACGAGGTCGGGCGCCTCCACCAGGACGGGCTCGTCCGCGCCGCGGCCCATGATCCGTTTCGCCGGGCCCGCCAGGCGCAGCCCGTCCGGGCTCATCCTGGCCAGGTAGATCGCCGCGGTCCGCCGGTCGTCGGTCTTGTAGAGCAGGTAGCGCGTCCCGTCCTTCTCGATGTAGGACGCCGGGTCGATGGCGCCGCCGAGGTCCAGCGGGCACACCAGCGGATCGCCTTCCTGCGGGACGAACGGGCCGGCCGGCGACGAGGCGGTGGCCACCCCGATGCACTGCTGGTCGCCGTCCTTGCGGCGGGCGGAGAAGTACAGCACGTAGGAACGCGACCCGCCCTGCGGCGGGACGACTTCGGGCGCCCACGTCCAGCCCTGGGCCGCCCACGCGGGAAGCCGGGCGAGGCCGTCGCCGGGCGAGGTGGTCCACGGCCCCGTCGGGGTCGGCGCGGTCGCGACGGGCATCGTCGCGTCGGCGTTGTTGGTGCCGTAGGCGAAGTACGTCCCGGCGACCTTGATCACGGTCGGGTCGGCGAAGGACCCGGCGATCACCGGCTTGACCGGTGAGTAGCCGGGCGGGTCGATCGGTACCGGGGATCCGGCGGGGCTCGGCGGCGGCGGCCGCGCCGACCGGTCGGAGCCGTGCGGCGACCCCGGCGACGGGCGCGCGGCCGTCGCGTCGGAGGAGGGCAGGCAGGACACGGCCAGCCCGATGACCAGCGCGATCACGGCGCTGATCGCGGCCCCCGCCACCAGCGGCAGCAGCGGCGCGAGCGCCCGCAGGTCCCCGCCAGGTCTTCTCATCCCATCCGGCATCATGCCAACAAGCCGCAGGCACGGCGAACCGCCCGGAGTACGCGGAATGTCGTTCAGATCGTTACGCTGGCCCGGCGACCGCATCGTGGAAGGGAACACGTTGACCCGACACCGGCGGCTGGCGGCCGTCCTGTGCGTGCTCGCCCTCCTCGCACTGAGCGGTTGCAGCCTCCAGCCGGGCGGGCGCGCCGACGACGCGAAGGGCGGCGGGAAGGGGAAGTCCGGCACTGCCGCGAAGAAGCCGAACATCGTCTTCGTCCTCACCGACGACCTGTCCTGGGACCTGGTCGCGCACATGCCGCAGGTGCTCCGGATGCAGCGGGACGGGCTCACGTTCGACAACTTCGTGGTGGCGGACTCGCTGTGCTGCACCTCCCGCGCCACGATCTTCACCGGTCAGTACCCGCACAACACCGGGGTCCGGACGAACTTCCCGCCTCTCGGGGGGTACCAGGTCTTCAAGCGGAACGGTGGCGAGCAGGCGTCCTTCGCGCCGTTCCTGCAGAAGGCCGGCTACCGCACCGCGCTGCTCGGCAAGTACATGAACGGCTACCAGCCCGGCGACACCCAGGGCGGGACGAAGCCGTACGTCCCGCCGGGCTGGAGCGAGTGGTACGTCAACGGCAACGGCTACCCCGAGTACAACTACAACCTGAACGAGAACGGCCGGCTCGTCCACTACGGCGCACAGCCGCAGGACTACCTCACCGACGTGCTGGCGAGCAAGGGCGTCGACTTCATCGACCGGTCCCAGAGATCGGCGCAGCCGTTCTTCATCGAGATCGCGACGTTCGCGCCGCACGGGCCGTTCGTGCCCGCGCCGAGACACGCCGGGAAGTTCCCCGGACTGCGGGCACCCCGGCCGCCGTCCTTCAACGAGGCGGACGTCCGCGACAAGCCGTCCTGGCTGCGGTCGCACCCGAAGCTGCGCAAGCCCGGGATCCGCCGCATCGACGAGGGCTTCCGCAACCGGGTCCGCATGGTGCAGGCGGTGGACGAGATGCTCGGCCGGATCCGGACAAAATTGAAGGAACTGGACATTGACCGTGACACGTACGTCGTGTTCGGCTCCGACAACGGCTTCCACCTGGGCGAGCACCGGCTCGCGGGCGGCAAGATGACCGCGTTCGACACCGACGTCCGGGTGCCGTTCGTCTTCACCGGGCCCGGTGTCCCGTCCGGCCGGAAGGTGGCGCAGATCGCGCAGAACACCGACCTCGCCCCGACGTTCCAGGAAGTCGCGGGCCTGCGCCCGCCGGCCGCGACCGACGGGCGGTCGCTCCTCCCGTTCCTGCGCGGCGGCACCCCGCCGGACTGGCGGGAGACCGCCCTCATCGAGCACGTCAAGCCGGCGCCGTCCCCGCAGGACCCCGACCGGCAGGACTCGGCGCCCGGCGCGCCGACGACCTACAACGCGCTCCGCACGAACGACATGCTGTACGTCGAGTACGCCGACGGGGAACGCGAGTACTACGACCGCGCCCGCGACCCGCACGAGTTGAGCAACATCGCCGGGGCGCTACCGGAGCAGCGGCGGCGGCACCTGTCCGATCTGCTCTACGCGCTGACGCACTGCGCGGGTGCCAAGTGCGCCGACGCGGGCCGGAGCCGGTGAGAACTCGCGTCCCTTTTGCGCCGCTATCATCGCTGACGACTGCGGTGACGCAGTGCCATGTCCACAGCGAGCCGAGTGCACAGTGAGCCGAGTGCAGGGCGAGCCGATGCGGGGAGAGCGGGCGTGACTCCAACGGGAAAGCCGGACGACGACCACGAGGCGGAGCGTCCCGACCCGGGCGAGCCGGCTCAGGTCCCGCCGCCGCCGCGTTGGCTGGACGACCAGGGCGGCCCCTCCGGCCCGCTGCTGCCGACGGACGGCCCGGGGCGGCAACTCCCCGCCGGGCCGCCCGCAGCCGAACCGCCCGCACCCGAGGCGGCCGCGGCCGACGACTCCGGTGATGACGATGCGGAGGCCGAACTGGCCGACCGCACCATGCTCGAGTTCAGGTTCGAGCGCGACGATGCCGGATCCGCCGCCGAGGCGCAGGCGCCCGGCGGTCCCGCCGCGTCCGCCGCCGTTCCGGCACCGCCGCCGTTCCCGTACGCGCAGGAGATGCCCGACGCGACCCAGGTGCAGCGGCATCCGGCACCCGCACCGGCACAGCCGCCGGCGCCCCAGCCACCCATGCCCCCTCCGCCCATGGGCCAGCCACCCATATCCCAACCACCGGCCCCGCAGCCGCCGGCGTTCCAGCCGCCCGCACCGCCCGTTCCGCCCCCGCCTGCGCCACCGGCGCAGTTGCCGGCGCCGCGCCCGCCGGTCGCGCCGCCACCGCCCGCACAGAGCCCCCCGGCCCACGATCCGTTCCCCTACGCGCAGGAGATCCCCGGCGCACCGGCCCGTCCGGCCCCGGAGCCGTTCCCCTACGCGCAGGAGGTCCCGGGCGCGCCAAGTGCTCCCGCGGCCCAGCCGTTCCCGTGGGCGCAGCAGGTCCCGGGTGCGCCGCCGCCCGTCCAGGACGGACTGCCGCCGGCGCCGCCGCCGGTGGTCGACGAGCCGTGGCGGACGGCGCAGAGCACGCCCAGGAAGCCGCGCAGGAGCCTCAAGAAGCCGCTGCTCATCGCGGGCGCGGGGCTGGCCGCCGCGGCCCTGGTCGCCGCCGCGGTGATCGTGGTGCCGGGCCTGCTCGGCGGCGACGAGGACGAGAGCGGTGCGAGCGCCAAGCTGGCCGGGGCGCTGTTCCCCGTCGACGGCGCGGCGGCCACCGACGGCCGCGACCAGCAGATCAGCGGTGTCGCGGCGCTCGGCTCCACCGTGGTCGCGGTCGGCGGCGAGACCGACCCGCAGAACGCCCGCGGCCTGTTCCTGGTCTCCACGGACGCCGGCCGGACCTTCAAGTCCGTCCCGCAGCAGGGCACCGACGGCGGCGTCGCGCCGTCCGGCGGCGTGCCCGAGGCGGTCGGCGGGTCGCCCCGCGGCTGGGTCGCCATCGGCAGCCGCGCGGGAGGCGGCGGCGCCGTGTGGACCAGCGAGAACGGGACGGCATGGCGGCGGCAGCCCGATGCCGTCGGCGACGTCTTCGGCCCGAAGGACCGGGTGAAGCGCATCGTCGGCACCCGCAGCGGGTTCATGGCCATCGGCGAGAACTCCCCCAAGGGCGACTTCAGCGACGCCCGGCCGGCCGTGTGGCTGTCCGCCGACGGCCGCCGCTGGGAGGCGCGCATCGGCGACCAGGCCGGCCTGGACGTGCAGAAGGCGAAGCTCTCCCTGGTCGAGGCCGCCGCGAGCGGCGACGTGATCCTGCTGGAGGGGCTGGTCACGCCCGACTCCAAGAAGTCCGGCCCGTACCGGAAGGTGTGGCGTTCGCAGGATGGCGGCCGCACCTGGGCGACGTCCGAGGTACCGGTGCCGAAGGGCAGCCGCGGCCTGATGATCGGCGGCGGCCCCGCGGGCTTCCTGGCGGTCCGGGAGATCAAGGCGTCCGGGAAGCCGGCCGGCCAGGCCTTCCTCTCCAAGGACGGCAGGACCTGGACGAAGGCCGGCAGCCTGGCCACGCCCGGCTACCGGATGACCAGCGGGATCACCGGGGACGAGCAGGGCTTCACCGCCGTGGTCGTGCGCACCGGGGACACGCTGCTGTCGCGCAGTGCGGACGGCAGGACCTGGCGGGGCGCCGGCACGGCCGAGTCGAAGCCGGGGCGGGAGCTCACGGGCGCGGCGGCGTCCGGTGGCCAGACCGTCGTCGTCGGCCGCGAGCCCGGCGGCGGCGACACCAACGCCGTGCTCGGCGTCTGGGACGCGAACGGCACGGCGGTCCCCGTCGACCCGTCGAAGATCCCGGGCGCCGTCCGGCCGGACCACTCGGTCCGCTCCGTCGGTGCCACCGGGAACCTCGCCGTGGCGGTGGGGAGCGCGAGCGGCGACGCCGCCGTCTGGTCGTCGCCGGACGGGAACACCTGGAAGCCCGCGCAGGGGCTCGGGGCGGCGTTCACCCGGCCGGGGCCGCAGCAGCTGAACGACGTCGCCGCAGGGGCGGCGGGCTGGGTCGCGGTCGGCTACGACCAGGCGGCGCCGCGCCGCCCGCTCGTCGTCACCTCGAACGACGGAGCGACCTGGCAGGCCGCCGACTCGGGCGCCGCCTTCGCCGCCGGCAAGACCGGCCAGCCGGTCACCTACGCGGTCACCGCCGGGTCGCAGGGCTACGTGGTCATCGGCACCCAGGGATACTCGGTGGCCACCTGGTTCTCGCCCGACCTCAAGACCTGGACCCGGGGCACCGGGGCGGACCCGGCGATGATGGCGGGCGGGCAGAGCAACCCGCGCTGGATGCTGGACGTCGCGTCGGGCGCGTTCGGCTACGCCGCCGTCGGCGGCAGCCGCGGCGCGCAGGGGAACCGCCCGTCGGTGTGGCTGTCGCCCGATGGCAAGACGTGGACGCTTCAGGAGCTGCAGCTGCCGTCGTCCGGTGCCAGCGAGGCCCACCTCACGCACGTCGCCGCACGGGAGAACACGATCGTCGCCGCGGGGATCGCCGCGACGCCGAAGGGTCTGGACTGGATCGGCTACATCTCCACCGACGCGGGCCGGACGTGGCGCCCGATCCCGTCCCCGAGCAGTGATACGCCCGTTACCGTCACCGCCATGGCCGCGACGCCCAAGGGGTTCGCCGCCACCGGCACGACCGGGCGCGCGGGCGCCACGGACGTCGTGTCGTGGACGTCCTCGGACGGCGCCTCGTGGAAGGCCACGACGCCCGGCGGCACCGGTCTGGGGGGTGTCGGCGACCAGCAGATCACCGGCCTCGCGGCCCTGGGGGGCACGCTCCTCGGTGTGGGCCGCAGTGCGGACGCGAACGGCGACCAGCCCGTCCTGTGGGCCCGGTCGAACTGACCCGTCCGCCGTCCGGCCCCGACGAGCGGGCCGGGCGCGGCGCCCCGCTGTCCGGTCAGCCGGCGGGCGGCTCCTGCGGAGGCGTGGAGAGCGGCGGGACCTGGTTCGCGCGGCGGGCGTGGCGGGGGATGTAGGAGAGGGCGCCGGCGGGGGTGGTGCCGGTGTCGGCGCGGTCGCGGGAGCGGTTGCGGCGGGCGCCGTAGGGGGCGACGACGGCGCGGTAGAACGGTTTGCGGACCATCGTGGGGACGAGGCGGTAGCCGCCGCGGACCATGACGTTGCGCCAGTACTGCGGCTGGGAGATGAAGCCCTCGCGGAGCATCGCGCGCTGCAGCCGCAGTTCGGAGCGGAGCAGGTCGCGGCCGCCGCGGCGCTCGTAGGCGCCCTCGCCGACGCGGTAGTAGACGAGGGGTTCGGCGACGTTCACCATCCGGGCGCCGTTCGCGATCATGCGGACGAACAGCCAGTAGTCCTCCATCAGGGGCAGGTCGCCGTAGCCGCCCGCGGCGATGACGGCGCTGCGCCGGTAGACGACCGTCGGATGGTTGAACGGGTCGTGCAGCCGCGAGTAGCGGGCGATGTCGGCCGGGTCGCTCGGCGGGATGCGGCGGCCGACGACGTCGGTGATGTCGGTGCCGAACTCCAGCAGCCCGGCGCCCACGAGGTCGGCGCCCGCGCGGACGAGCGGGACCTGGGTCTGGAAGCGGTGCGGCATGGCGACGTCGTCGGCGTCCATGCGGGCGACGATGTCGTGCCAGGCGGCGTGCAGGCCGGCGTCGAGGGCGGGGCCGAGGCCGCGGTTGTTCTCCAGCCGGATGAAGGCGACCTTGACGGGGCTGCCGGCGACGAGTTCGCGCAGGCAGTCCGCCAGCCGGGCCGGGACGGGGCCGTCCTGGACGAGGACGACCTGGTCGGGCCGCATGGTCTGCAGCTGCACGGCGCTCCGGAACGCGTCCCGGACATGCTCCGCCTGGTCGCCGCCGTAGACGGTCATCAACAGGGTGAAGGGTTCGGGCTGCATGCGTCCGTTCCGGGGGAGCTGTGGCGGCCGGGGGAGCCCAGTGCGGGGAGGCGGCTCGGCGGGCCGGGGTCGGGGGGAATCTACTAGGCCGTCCTACTGGGGACGCTTTGGTGCGGTCAACGGTTGGCGCGGGCCAAGATACCGGTGATGCGCGGCCACATCAGGTCCGGGCGCAGATGTCGCGGTCGGCGCGGATCTCGCCGGCCACCTTCGGGACGGACGGCGTCAGCCCGCGGAGCCGGGCGCCGTCCTTGCCGATGAACAGGTACACGTAGCCCGGCTTGGCGGACCGCCAGGGCCGCGGCGGGTGCCCCGGCACGGCGATCGCCAGGCGCGCCGCCTGCCGTTCGGCGCCCGCGCCGTAGAGGATCCGGGTGCGGGCGTACTTCTTCTTGCTGGTACCGACCTTGACGACCTTGTAGCCGCGCTCGCCGAGCTGCTCGGCGGTCCGCCCGGCGAGGCCCGCGGTCGGGGACGCGTTGAAGACGCCGACCCTCACCTGGGCGGGCGGAACGGGCTGCACCTTGTTCTGCGCGGCCACCGGCGCGGGCTCGGGGTCGGGGAGCTTGTTGTCCTCCCGGACGGCCTCGAACAGCGGCTCGGCCAGCGCCTGGTCGAACTGCACGCGGTTCTTGTCCTGTGGATACGCCTGCACCGGGACGGTGACGAACCGGACCTTCCCGGCACTCATCCCGCGCAGGCTCGCGGCGAGCTTCTGCATCACCGACAGGGTGAGCCGGTCGTCCGCCTTGAGGGACTTGGTGGCGGCGGACAGGAAGTCGTAGGTGCGGCCGGGGTCGGTGAGCATGCCCTTGCTCGTCGCCTTGTTGACGACCGAGGCCATGAACGCCTGTTGCCGCTTGATCCGGTCGAGGTCGGAGCCGTCGCCGAGGACGTAGCGGGTGCGGACGTAGCCGAGCGCCTGGTCGCCGTGCACGACCTGCCGGCCGGCCCGCAGGTGCAGTTCGGCCTTGGGGTCGTCGATGCGCTTCGGGACGCAGATCTCGACGCCGCCGAGCGCGTCCACGACCCGTTTGAAGCCGGCGAAGTCGACCTCGACGTAGTGGTCGATGTGGATCTTGGTGAGCGACTCGATGGTGCGCCAGGTGCAGGCGGGGCCGCCGTTGGAGAAGGCTGCGTTGATCATCCCGAACTGGGCCGGGACCGTCCGGCCGTTCTTTTTCTCGCACGGCGGCATCCGCACCATCGAGTCGCGCGGGAAGCTGATGCCGATGGCGCTCTCCCCGCCGGGCGAGATGTGCAGCAGGATCGTCGTATCGGAGCGCTGCCCGGCCTCCTCGCCGTAGCGGGCGTTCTCCCCGGCGCGGCTGTCGGACCCCATCAGCAGGATGTTCAGCGAGCCGTTGAGCTTGGGCGGACGGTTCTGGCCGAGCCGGCCGTCGACGTTCTCGCGGTCGATCTGGCCGTCCAGCCGCCGCCAGAACCCGTAGGCGGTGAGGCTACCGCCCACCAGCACCACCGAGAGCGCGATCGAGATGCCGCCGAGCACGCGCCACAGGCGCCCCCGCACCGGCGGCTCCGGTGGCGGCGGGGCGCTCTCCGCGTAGTACACCCCGGAGGGCGCGGCGACTCGCTGCATCCGTAACATTTCAGCACAGATTGGACATGGGCCACGGCGGCCACCGGAAACTCCCCCGTCCCGTGCCCGCGACCCCCCGCCGACCGGTCGCGGGGGTGCCGCCGATGACTAGACTCCCGGTCGAGATGAGCACCGTAGACGCGCTGACCGACCAAGCGATGGTCGTCCTCCAGGACCGGCCGGTCGTGCCGCTGAGCACCTGGCTGAACAGGGCCCTCGGCGACTGCACCGAGACCGGCCGCACCCTGCAGCTCGTCACCCCGCTGGACTCCCGGCTGACGCTGCCGCTGCGCACCGCCGCCTCCGGCGACGCCCTGCAGTGGATCGTGCGCAACGGCGACGGCTACTACGAGGGGCTGACCGGGCGGCCGATGAGGTGGGGCGGGCGGACGTTCGTCCCCGTCCCGGAGGCCCGCGACTACGCGCCCGGGTTCACCACGCGTCCGAGCGCGCCGATCGGCTCGCAGCTCACCCTCGTCTACCGGGTCAGGCACGGCGCCGAGGGCGACCTCGCCGGGACGGTGGAGCGCCTCCTGCAGCTGCTCACCGGCAAGTACCCGTCCGGGCTCGGGCCCGCCGAGCCGCTGGAGCACCCGTGGCGGCGCGACCGGCTCACCGAGTACGCGCGCGGACGGTCCACCGTGCGGCTCGTCGTCGGCGGCGACGGGCCGCGTCCCGCGCAGGCGATCTGCGACTACGCGGCGGGCGAGGGCGGCGCCGTCGCCGAGACCAGCACCGTCACGGTCGGCTACGCGCCCGAGGACCCGCCGCCCCTGCAGCACCTCCCCTCGCTGGTCGGCGCGTTCGCCGCCGACCAGCCGATCGCGTCGCTGTTCGTCCAGCTCACGCCGGGCCGCGCCGACCTCACCACCGAGCCGCGCTGGACCGGCGCGCCCGCCCCGGTCGCGCTCGCCGTCGCGGGCGCCGTCTCCGGCCCGCAGGGGATCCCCGGACAACAGGTCGGGCCGCCGCGCGCGCCGCTGACGTTCTTCCCGCTCGGCGACGGCCGCACCCCGGACGGCTGGCAGCGGCACAGCATGCTCATGCAGCACCTCCAGTCGCCCTGATCCCGGCGGCCGGCCGCCCTCATCCGGTCGCCGGCCGCCCCGAGCAGGTCGCCGGGCGTCCGGATCCGGACACGCGGGGACGACCCGCCGCACGTCGCCACTCCGCCGGATGATCTACCCGGAGGGGATGATGTACGGTCCTGCCCATGGGGACGGCCGGTCAGCTCGACGCGCTTGAGCGGGCCGTCGAGGGGACGCTCGCGGAGGGCGCGTTCGCGTTCGACGGCGACGCGGCGGTACTGCGCATCGAGGGGTCCCTCGTCCTCACCACCGGCTGGTTCCTCGGCGTCGGCGCGGGCGGCGTGGTGCTGCTGCTCGCCGGCGCCGTCCTGTCCCTCACCGGCCTGCCGGACGAGGCGCGCTGGGCGCTCGCACCCGGCGCGGCGCTGCTCGCCGCCGCCGGCTGCTTCCTGCTGCTGTGGCGCCTCACCCCGCTCGCCCGGCCGTCGTCGTCGCTGGAGCTGCGGTTCGCCGAGCGGGCCATCGTCCACCGCAGGACCCGGATACCGTTCGGCGACCTGCGCCCCGAGCACCTGGTGTGGAAGACCGGGCCGGTCTTCCGGCGGCTCTACGTCCGGCACCCGTCGCTCCGCAAGCAGCTCGCCGGGTTCTCCGGCGGGGAGAGGCGGCAGGCCGAGGAGTTCCGGCGGCGGCTCTGGGAGCTGATCGCCCTGCCCGACCTGCCCGGCATCCTCGCCCACGGCGGCGACCTCACCCCGGTGCAGCGCTGGATCATCGGGGCGGGCGCCCCCTACGGCGCCGTCAACGGGTTCCCGGTGGACCGGCTCGGCACCGCCCCCGGCGAGTCCGCCGCGACCGCCGGCCGACGCACCGCGCACGACCTGCTGCAGGACCCGTGGGGCGCCTACGACCTCGAACAGCTCCTCGCCGCCGTCAACTGGCTCGTCCAGGACGGGCACCGCGCCGGCTTCCCCCGCGACGCCCGCCTCGCCGCCCGGCCCCGCGCCGCGCGGGAGGAGTACGGGACGCTGCTGCGCGAGGTCGACGGCCTCATCGCCGGCGACCGGCTCGAGCCGCCGTTCGTGGAGCGGCTCATCGAGCTGGTCCGGGTCCGGTACGGGGACGAGGACGGCTCGTACGCCCGGCTCGTCCCGGCGCTGCTGCGGGACGAGCCGGGCGCCGACGCGAGCGAGGAGGGCGCCGAGCTCGCGCAGTTCCTGCACCAGCTCTTCAACGACCGCGACCACGCGGCGGAGGAGCTGCACCGGCTGGAGGTCCTCGCCGACCCCGCACTGCGCGCCGACGCGGGACGCTTCCTCATCTGGGACTACGGGCGGGCGCTGATGCTCTACCGGTGGGGCCGCATGGTGGGCTGGCTGACCGAGGAGTACTGCTGGGAGCGGATGCTCCCCCTCGCCATCGACGTCCAACGGCGGTACACGTCCTGGCAGGACATGGCCACCTGCTACCTGCGGGGCCGGCTGCTGTGGTCGGGCGGCGGCGGGTCGGCGCAGGCCGAGTACGAGCGGCTCGTCGAGGAACTCGCCCACGACCCGCGCAGCCCGTGGAACCTCGTCCCATGGAACCTGGACCTGACCCGAGACTGGCCCTGAACCACCGCGAACGCCGCGTCGGACGCGCCGTGTCGACGCGGCGCCGGGCGCCGGGTCAACCGATCACGCCGGACGCGGAGCGCCGGACGCCGGGTCAGCCGATCAGGCCACCGCCAGGTCAGCCGATCACGCCGCCCTGGTAGGCGTCCCCGGGCGCCGGGGCGCTGCCGACGGGATCGTCGCCCTGCCCGGACGCCCGCCAGCTGCGGGCCGGGGCGTCGGTCGCGCCGTCCGGGTAGACCGTCCCGCCGAGCCAGCGGACGAGCGAGTCGGCGAACGCGCGGGCGACCCGCGTCGCCTCCGGGAGGTCGGCGACCGCGCGGACGTCGATCCACCACACCGGCACGCCGACCCGGTCGGCGAACTCGGCGCCGAGCAGCCGCCGGATCTCGCTCTGCGCGGAGACCTGCACCGGGTCCTCGATGGAGACGAGCAGGCGTCCCTCGGCGTCGTACAGCAGGGTCGGCTCGGGCTCCCCGCCGCGCAGCTCCAGCGTCTCCCCCATGGCGATCAACCCGTCGGCCACGGCGTGCACGTCCGGGGTGCGGCGAACCAGCGCCACAAGGTCACTGCTCATCGGCCACCTACCTCCCCTCTCCCCCGCAACTTTATGAGAGATCCGCACGCGCCGCCCACGGGACGAGCCCGCCTCCCCCCGACATACCTACCATTCACCGCGATAGCAACACGTCCCGCCCACCAGCCCGTCCGATCTTTTCTCCCGTGCGGGCACCGGGCGGCGGCGAACGCCCTCACTCATGCTCCGAACACGGTCGCGGGGACGCGAACGCGGAGCGCCGACGCGGGACGTGGCGTTCAGCGGCCGGTGCCGGCGCTCAGAGCCCGCGCGAACACCTCGTGGACGACCCGGGTCACCGACGCCCTCGCCGCGGCGGAGACCTTGGACAGGTCCACCGAGCTGCCCGTGGCCAGGTGGCGGTCGTAGGGGACGAACACCACCGGCAGGCCCCAGGCGGTGAGCATCTGGTGCGCCCGGTGCAGGTCGGCGCCCACCTGGGGGGCGTGCGAGACCATCGCGATGACCGTCCGGCGCAGCAGGTCCTGCTGGTCGTTGCCCGCGTACCATTCGAGCGCCCCGCGCGCGCTGAGCGCACCGTCCACCGTGCCCGGGGTGACGAGGACGAGGCCGTGCGACGCCGCGACGACGCCCCGGTTCAGCTCCGTGAGGATCCCGGCGCCGCAGTCGACGACCGTGGTGCCGACGTACCGGCCCACCAGGTTCAGCGCGCCCTGGAACATCTCCAGCGTGAACTCTCCCGCGATGCGCCCGCCCCGCGTCGACGACAGCACGAACAGGCCCTCGGGCGTCCGCGACAGGAACCGCGCCGCCTCCTCGAACGTGCGCGGGTTCTGCCCCGCGAGGTCGAACAGCGACAGCTGCGTCCGGACGCCGAGGCGCAGCGGCAGCGAGCCCAGCTCGGCGTCGGCGTCGGCGACCAGCACCCGGTCCTGCCGGTGCCGGGCCAGCTCGGTCGCGACCAGCGCCGCCATCGTCGTCTTGCCCGCACCGCCGCGGACGCTGGCGACCGCGATCTGCCGGCTGCCCGGCACCGGAGTCCGCATCAGCTCCAGGAACGCGCCCATCTCCCGGGCCTCGCGGGACCCGCCGCCGACCGCCTTGCGGACGGACCGCCCCATCCGGCGGCCGAGCGGGTCGCCGTGCTGGTTCTTGCGCACCAGCTCCTCGGCCGGGACCGGCCCAGCGGCGTCCGCGGGCCCGTGCTGCTGCGGCTGCGCCGGCTGCCCGCCCTGCGCCTGCGGCTCGGCGGGCGCGACCGGGCTCGCGGCGGCCTGCCCCGCGACCGGATGCACCGGGACGTCCGTGGTGTCCACCCCGATGAGCGGATTGACCGCCGCCGCCCAGTCGAAGTCGAAATGCGTCGGCTCTGCCACCGGCGCCTTGGGCGGCTGCTCGGGCTCCTGCTCCTGCGGCTGCTCCGGCGGCGCGTCCGCCGGCTGCCGCGGGCCCGTCTCGAACCCCGGCAGGGGCGGCGGGGGCGGAGGCTCGACTTCCTCGTGCCCCGGCACCGGGAACGGCGGCCGCGGCGGCGGAGGCGGAACCTCGGCGCCCTCCTGGGCCGGCTCGGCCTGCGGAACGAGCGAAGGCGGGGGCGGCGGAGGCGGCGGCTCAGCGGCCACCGGCATCGGCGGCGGGGGCGGGGCCTCGCTGGCCGCCTGCACCGGGAGCGGAGGCGGAGGCGGGGGCGGAGGCGGGGCCTCGCCGGTCGCCTGCACGGGCGCCGACGGCGGTTGCGGGGCGGCCTGCACCGGCTCGGGCATCACGACGGGCGCCACGGCGGGCTGCGGCTCGGGCGCCGGCCGGGGCGGCGCCTCGGCCCCCCACGCGGGCGGCGCCGCGATGGACGCCGCCGCATCGAGGACCTGCAGTCCCCGCTGCGAAACCCCGAGATCGCGCAAAACCGCCTGCTGCCAACTCGAGTCCGGCACCCGGCCTCCCTTCGTCCGACGACAGCCTACGAGGTTCCGGGCTCGCCGCGGCCACCCGCCGCTCAGCGAATCAGCGTCACCCGCCCGCCGGCAGCGACGGCATCTTCGGCTGGTTCTGCGCCAGGCACTCGCCCGCGTCCTTGTTGACCTGCTCGTCGCTCCTGCCCTTCTTGTCGGACGGCGCCATGACGGGGTTGTCCGCGCTGACCTCGGGCATCCCGTAGCCCTTCTTGACCATGCAGTCGCGGAGCTTGGTCAGCAGCTCCCGCTGCACCGGCGTGAGCTTTCCGCCCGCCTTCGGCGTCTGCCCGCCGTTCCCGGGGGTCGCCCCGGTCTCACCCGCCGCCGGAGTCGCCGGCGCGGTAGCACCGGTCGACTCGGCCGTGGGCCCCGCGTCGTCCTTGGAGTCCCCGCACGCACTGAGGCTCAACGCCACCGTGACAACGGCAACCGGAATGAACAGAGCCTTCTTCATGACCACTCTCCCTGTCGTTCGACTGCACACCTGAAGGACGGCCGCCCAGCAGTGGACGGCCGCCAAGAAGTCGCGCCGATGACCGCGTCCCCGCGAAGTTGAGATGGACGCGAGACGGCGTGCTGGATTAACACAACGCACCCTCACAACACGAAAACGGTGTGGGCAACCCCAGGGAATTGCCGCAGCGTCCGGCCAACGAGCGCACCATGATGCCACGGACCGCAGACCCACCGACGTGATTTCCGACATTCCACCCGACCAACTCTGACGCACCGCGTCATGGCCGCCCGACGACCAATACCACTCCGGCCCATCGACCCACGTCACATCGGGTGGACGCCCCGGAAATGCGAGACGCCGTCAAACAGGGCCCGCCCCTTACCAACGCTGCCCACCCGGAGGACACGGACTCCCAGGCGGCGCGCCCGGCGGCCGCTACCCGCCCCACCGCCGGTGCACCAACCCGGTGCCAGCGGCGATGAGCGCCGCCATTCCCGTGCCATAACCCGGCGAATCAGCGACGCTGCCGAGATCTTCGCCCTCTATTGAGGCGGTCCTGCGGGAGGGGCTCCGCCTGGCGGCCGCTGGCCGGGCGGTACCGGAGGCATGGGCGGCTGCGGCTGGTACTGCGGCGGGCCTCCCTGCGGCGGGCCCGGCTGGTACGGGCCCGGCCAGCCGCCCGGCGGTTGCTGCTGCCCGAATCCGGGCGGCGCGCCGTAGCCGGCACCCGGCCCCATCGGGGGCGGCGGTGGGCCGCCTCGATTCCGGCGGGTGAAGAAGAACGCGAAGACGCACAGGACGACCGACCCGGCGAGGATCGCACCCCAGACGATGAAGACGGACGACGAGTCCTCGTCCTCCGAGGCCGCGGGAGACGCCGACTTGGAACCTGCGGGCTGGTGGGTCTTCGCCCAGCGGTCGAACTCCTCGAACACCGGGTTCGCGGTGCCCTTCGGTGCCTTCCCCGCGAGCGGCCGATAGGGGCGGATGACCCCGTACCCGGTCCGGCTGTCCTTGCCCTTCGTGTAGACGTCCAGCGCGGAGGCGATGAGCTGCCGCACGACCTCGCGGTTCTTCATGTCGGGATGCTTGGCCCGAATGACGGCCACCGCTCCGGACACCAGGGCGGCGGAAGCACTGGTCCCGCTTCCGCTGTAGAGCTTTCCGTCCTTGAGCACCGTCCACGTGTGGGCGCCGGGGGCGGCCACCGTCACATAGGACTGTCGCTGTGTCTTCTCCCAGGGGTTGAACTTCAGGTCGACCGCACCTACGGAGATGACGCCTTTGCAGTTGGCCGGCGAATTGCTGGAGTTCGCACCGTTTCCGTCGTTGCCCGCACCCGCCACGATGACCGCGTCCTTGCCCAGCGCGTAGGCGATGGAATCCTGGAGGTCACGCGGACACGGACCCGGAACCGCCTGCGACAGGTTGATCACTTGAGCGCCGCGGTCCACGGCGAAACGTATGCCCTTGGCATAGGCGGGCGTGCTCTGCGCGACCACGGGGAGGATCTTGGAATCCGGAGCCACTCCCACCATGCCGGTGCCGCGCCCCTGCGCCGCGATGAGCATGGCCATTCCCGTGCCGTGCCCGCCCGACTCGCCGTCATCGAGATCCTCGCGGCCGTCGCCGTTCCCGCCCTCGGCGTTCATCCCCGCGAGAACCGTGCCCCGCAGTTCCGGCAGGTCCGCCTCGACCCCGGTGTCGATCACCGCGACCGTAACGCCCTTGCCGGTGGACAGCGGCCAGAGATACTGCTGCACGCCCCAGGTCTTGAACCACCACTCCTGTGACAGCGGCTTGGGTGCCGCGGCAGCCGTGCCGGGCAGGGCCATCGCGCCCACAATGGACACCGCCACTATCGAGCCGGCCAGTTTTCGGGCCCGTCGCAGCATCAGCACTCCTCGCCTACCGCGTTGCTTGACAGCAGCATCGGCAGGCCGGGCTGTGCCTGGCCTGCCGATGCCTCGTGCTCGTCATCCGACGCCTCTGCCGCGTCAGCCGATCACCGGTGGTGCGGTGTCGTCGTCGCCGCCCCAGACGTCCTCGTCCTCGGTCAGCCACGTGCTGCGCTCGTGCTCGTTGCCGTCGCCGCCACCGCCGCGAGCGCCGGCGCCCATCGGCATACCCATGCCGCCCATGCCGCCCTTGGCGCCGAGGGCGTTCTTGCCGAACGCGCCCGGACCGGCACCGAACGCGCCCGGACCGGCACCGAGGCCGGGACCACCCGGGCCCGCGCCGGGACCGCCGCCGAGACCGCCGCCACCGAGGCCGGGAGGGCCGCCGGGGGGGAGCCCGCCGCCACCGCCGCCGAGGCCGGGAGGGCCACCGCCGGGAGGCATGCTGGCCAGGTCCGTGCCGGGGCCGCCGCCGCCACCGTAACCGCCGGGGCCGCCCGGCAGATCGGGACCGCCAGGACCACCGGGAGGGTTGCCGGGTCCGTTCGGGCCGCCGGGGAGATCACCGGGACCGCCGGGAGGGTTGCCGGGGCCGCCGGGGAGATCGCCGGGACCACCGGGCCCACCCGGCATGTCGCCCGGACCGCCGGGACCACCCGGCATGTCGCCGGGGCCGCCGGGACCACCCGGCATCTTGGGCGAGCCCGGAGGGTTCCCAGGACCGCCGGGCGGGTCCTTGTCCCACACGTTCGGGTCGGCCTTCGGCATGTCCTGCTGGATTCCGCGCGGGAAGTTGTTGTTGGACTGGAGCGTGCCGTCGTTGATCTCACCCATGACATCTTCGGCGGCGAAGTTGTTTCCGGCGAGGAAGGTGGCCGCGGCGGCGGGCGAGACGGCCGCGCCCCACTTGACGACGCTGCCGACCCAGCTGTTCAGCGGGCCGCCGCTGCCGTACGCGTTCTTCCACTGCGTCTGCTGGTTCCCGTGCGTCGTCAGGGCACCGCTGGTGGTGTACGCCGTGTCGTGGATCTCCTTCGCCTGTCGATAGGCCTTGTTCATCTGCTCCATGGCCTTTTCGGCGTCGTCACCCCCCCACGACTCGACCAGCCGCCCCGCCTGCTTGAAAAGCAGCCCGACGGATTCGTTGATCCTCGTCGCGGCCTTGCTGTAGGCCGTCGCAGCCGTGTGCACCTGGCCGGGCTGCATGCTGTCGACGACCTGCTTGACCTGGTCGAAATGGTCTTCCCAGACCTTGAGCTTGTTGAAGAAGCCGCCAGTGCCCTGGTCATCCGTCTGGATGTTGTCGACTCTGATCTTCGCTTCTTGTCCCACTGCTGATCACCCTCTCCGCTGGCGCTGCCGATCAGATGGCCGTGTGCGGGGAACCGGCCGCTTCCACACCCCGCTGGGAAGCGTCATCAGCATTGCGGTGGCTCTTGTTCGACGCCCGGATGGCCTCGATCACCTGCTCGTAGGCGGTTAGAAACTGGTCGAAAGTGCCACCGATCTGGTCGCGCGCCGCGATGACCGTGTTGTACAGGCCCTGGCCGGCCTTGTAGTTGCCCATCGCGGACTCGGGCGGGGTGGCATCGGTGATCTGGTTGCTCCACCGTTCGTCGCGCAACTTCTTCAGGTCGGCGTCGAGCTTCTTCACGATGTCATCGAGTACATCGTGCTGGATCGCGATTTCTTTGCCGCCGGCCGTGGGCAGGTTGTTCGGGTACGAACCACCGCCCGGTGCTTTGGGTGCCATGTGCGCTTACCTCCTGTCAGTTTTCGATCCAGAACTGTCCGGGAGATCAAGACGGCACATGACCGCTCGTCGGCCCCCGGTGCGGCGAAGCGGGCCCTGGCCGTTCGCACGGCCAGGGCCATCCCATTCGGAAACCCGGAATGAGTTCTCGCCGGCCGTCCGATCAGCCCCAGATGCCGGAGTTGCTCCGCTCGGCCTGCTGGTAGTTGTCGTGGGCGTCGCGAATGGCGAGCCCCAGCTGCGCGACGACGTTCTGCATGTCCTTGGCGGCGCCGTCCCACTGCTTCTGAAAGACCCAGTAGGCGTCCTGGGCGGAGCCCTCCCACTGGTTGAGCTTCGTCCGGAGCTTGCCCTCCAGGTCGTTCAGCTCGTCCATCAGCGCCCGCGCGGCCTGGCTGAACTGCGCCTCACCCTCGCTGAGGCCACCGAAATTGGCTCTCGTGTAGCTCATGATTCTCCTTCTCCAGCCGTTGACACCTAAAGCGAATTCGGTCAGGTCGTGCCGTTGAGCAAGGACTGGACCTTGTTCACGGCCTGCTCCGACATCTCTTCCTTCGACTCGTAGGTGATCTTCGTCTGGACGAGGCTCTGGTGCATGCCCTCCAGCGCGCGCAGGACCTTGCCGAAGTCCTCGTTGAACCGGTTGAACACCGACTCGAAGGCCATGGAGGCGTTGCCCTCCCAGGCCGACCGGACCTGCTGCTTGTGTCCTTCGAGCTGCGACTGCAGCCCCTTGATGATGTTCGCGGATGCGTCGATGTCGTCCGCGGCCTGCTTCATTGCCGCTCTGTCGACGGCAGACTGCTGCCCCATCAGTCACCTCCAGTGACTCGTATCGTCGTGACCCGCGAGGGTGGTCCGGAACAGAGGCGCCGGGCCAACACCAACTGCCCCCGTTTCGGCAGCGCTTTCAACCCTGTGGCCAGGAAGGCGGGGGGTCGCACCGCAGAGTGCCTCCTACCATAGGATCATCCTCGCCGGGTGTCCATCCGTTCATGCGCAGGGTTAGACGCAATAACGTCCATTGCGGTTCGGTTGAATCTGAAATCATCCGCCGATCAGTTCCCTGCCTGCGTATTCGCGGTCTGGGTGGCCGATACGGCGGCCGGATCGAGCACCGGACCCTGCACGATGAGGTCCAGCACCCCCGCCGGGACATTGGACGCGTCGCCGGGCAGGGAGTAGCCCAGCTTCTCCGCCGTCTCCTTGTCCTTGATGGGGAATCGCTTGCCCTCGGCGACGAGGTAGTAGGTGTTGACCTGGTCGGCCTGCCCGGGGCTCGGCACCCGGCCGGCGAGCGCCGCGCTGCCGGGCGGGAAGAGGAGCTGGTCGGCGCCGTTCGCGTTGGCCGTCTCCGGCGGCGCGGGCAGCGAGCCGTTGAGGGTCAGGGTGGCGTCCTCGTTGCCGCTCGGGTCGCTGTAGAGCGCGCACAGCGGGTTCGTCCCGGTGAAGGGGACGATCTCGGGCGCCTTGCCCTCCAGCTTCTGGTCCCGGATCTGCTGCGCGGACCGTCCGACCGCGTTGACCTGCCCGGCGTTGATGTCGATCGGCCGGACGCCGCCCGCGCCGTAGGCCTTGCGGATCTCCGGGTCGGCGACCAGCAGGTCCCGCTGGATCGGGGTGATCGGCGCCAGCCCGTCCGCGAGCAGCACGAACGAGGAGGACGAGCCGGACGCGGTGCTCAGGTTGAAGACCTGCCCCACCCGCGCCTTGCCGGCCGGCCCGGTCGCGTTCTGCCCGAGGCCGGGGATCTTCGGTGCGGCGAAGTCCGGGCCCTGCGTGACCGAGTTCAGCCACTTGCCGGCGATCTGCACGGGGGTCGCGCCGAGGGTGGCCAGCGCGTACGGCGGCATCCGCATCCGGGTGTTGCGCCACAGCAGCCAGTTCTGCCCGTCCGCCTGCACGGTCAGCGCCTGGCCCGCCTTCAGCGGGGTGCCGCCGACCTCGCGCCCGGCGGTGAGCGTGACGAGCGACCGGCGGCCGAGCGAGGTGCCCTCGACCGTCCGGACGCAGACCGCCCACGGGGCCTGGGTCAGGTCGCCCGGCTTCGGCAGCGTGTTCGGCGCGCCCGGGATGCCGATGGTGGGGCCGCGCTGGAACTCCTTGAGGGACGATCCGGAGACCGTCCGGCGGCTCTTGTCGTCGGCGCCCGCGACCAGCCGCGCGGACACGTAGTTGCTGACCGGGCACAGCTTGCCGTTCTCACACCACACGTAGCGGGCGCCGGTCTCCTTCTCCACGATCAGCATCCCGGCCTTCTCCAGGCCGGTGGCGCCGCCCGGCCGGATGACGCCGTAGATGCCGAACGCCGCCATGCACAGGATGCCGATCATGATGCCGCTGAACGCGGCGATGTTCATCCGGCGCATCGGCAGTTCGGGATGGTCCGGCTCACCGGAGATGAGCGCCAGCGACGCGCGCTGGCTCATCAGGCGGTGGGCCTGCAGCAGGTCCTTGCGAGTCTGCACGGGGGGCTCCTAACCGGCGAGCCCGCGCATGTACGCGAACAGACCGCACTCTCCGAGGGCCAGCGGGATGAGCGCGATCAGCAGGAACATCTCCAGGATGTCCCCGGCGCGGCTCCAGAACGGCGAGGGCCGGTGCCCGGGCAGCCAGAGCCCGACGCCCGTGAAGATCCCCGTGACGACCACGAGCGGGATGATCGCGCCGGCCACCAGGCCCGCCGCCGAGGCGTCCCACGCCTGCCCGACCACCACCGCGGCGATGCCGAGCACGCCCGGCGCCAGCAGGTTCAGCCGCTGCGCCCGGCTGCGGAACAGCCGCGACCGCAGCAGCATCAGCACCGAGATGACCGACGCGGTGGTCGGGCCGAGCCAGCCGTCGTCGAACGCGGACGGGATGAGCCCGATGAACGCGATCACGCCGAGCCCGGCGGTGAACCCGGTGATGAACCGGTTGGCGCGGCCGGTGCGGGTCAGCACCTGCTGCCCGTCCACCATGATCGTGTCGCGGCGCAGGTCCTCGGCGCTCTGCGGCACCGGTGGAAGTGTCACCTTGGAGAAACGGAATGCCAGCGTCGGGGTGAGGGGGGTGAGCATCATCGCGACCACCACCGTGACCGCCGCGATACCTCCGGCGGACAGGTCGTCGAACGCCAGCGCGACGGCGGAGCCGATCGCGCCGAGCAGCCCACCGACGACCATCCCCCAGAAGACGGACGCGCCGCCGGTGATGCCGACGACCGCGATCACGGCGACCAGCACCAGGGTGCCGAACCCCGCGAGCGCGTTCAGCGCGTCCAGGCCGGAGAACGCGGTGTCGCGGGCGGGCGCGAGCAGCCCGGCGAGGAACGCGTGCGGCAGCGCGGCGAAGCCGAGCACCGTGCCCGCCCGCTCGTCGCCCGCGGCGCGCGACACCGACACCGCCGCGGCGAGGTACAGCAGGCAGATGACGCCGGCCGCGGCGGCCGGGACGATCCAGGACGGACCGGCCAGCAGCACCACGATCGCCGCGACCACCGAGGCGCCGCCGCCGACCGACAGCGAGAACTGCCGCGTCCACTCGGGCCGCCAGCGGTCGCGCCGGTCGTTGATCGCCGTCGCGACCACGTCCGCGACGTCGTCGAACGCGAGTTCCGGCAGCTGCGACATGCCGGGCCGCAGGTAGAGGACCTCACCGTCGCGGAGCCCCGCCTGCGACGGCGTCGTCCCGCCGTCGAACGGGGCCTCGTCCAGCCGCTGCAGGACCCACCCGCCGTGGGCGAGCCCGGCATCGGCCATCTGCGCGCCGGAGTAGTGGAGGATCGCCGGAAAGAACTGGGCGAAGGGCACGTGAGCGGGGAGCGAGATGTCGATGCGGCGCTTCGGGGCCACCACAGTGACCCTGCACAGCTCCGCCCCGGTGACTGAAGCCACTGTTCTTCCTCACCTGTAAGCATGGCTCCTGGGGAGCGTCCGGACACCGGCGAAACCATGACCGCGACAAATCCGAAATCGCGCGCCTACGGGGTCGTTCCACCGTCGAAGGACGGTACCAGGGTCGGCCGTCCCCGAGCAGAGCCCATCCACGCAACCACCCACCCCGCAAGCCGGGTCGTGTGGCTCAGGCGGGCGGGCCCTGGCCGCCTCGCGCGGGCCGCGCACCCGGCGCGCCTCTCCGCCCGCCGACCCGCTGCCGATAGGTGACGTAGCCGAACACCAGGGCAACGAGCAGAACGAGGACGGGGCCGTAGAAAAGCCGCAGGGTGAAGGTCGCGGCATCTGACGCGGACGCCCGTACCCGCATGGTCTTGCCCGTGTCGCCCTTACCGGCGCCCGCGATCCGGCCGCGGTGCTCGGTGCCGTCGGGGAGCGTCCACGTCCCCGTGCAGACAAGGGGCCTCCGGCCGGGATTGTGGCAACGCTCCACCGTCGCCTTCGCCGGGGTCCCGGTCGCGTACCACCACAGCGGCCGGGCAAGGAACGCGAACCCCACCAGCGCGGCGACTCCCAGAAGGGCGATGTTGAGCCTCGCGCGAGAGCCCGCTCCGCCGGAGCGCGGAGGGCCCGAGGAGGACGGCCCCCTCATTGGCGGCACGCTGCCGGTCCGGACGGCGATGGACGCCCTTCCAGATGCCTGCCCCACCGTCCGTCGGGCCCGAACATGGTGTTCTCCCAGTTCTGTGGATTCACTGTCGGTCGGCGGAGAGAAGATAGGTGTTCTCCTGCAACCAGGGCATCGTGCGGGCCGTCCGATTCGCTATAGCGTGCTGTCCCGAAGGTCGTGGCAAGCGCGTTATCCGTATGATGTCGGGCTGCGACGCCTGTCGGCCAGAGGGGAGCCCGGTCCAGTGAGCACGCTACTGGTGCGGCGTAAGGAACGCAGGAAGCCACCGGAGATGCCGCGGGGCGAGGTGCTGCTGGAGTCCCCGCCCGAACTGCCGGAAGTCACCAACGACGGGTTCCGCAGCGTGCTCACGTACCTGCCGATGGCGGCGGGCTCGGGCGCGATGGCGTTCATGTTCCTGAATCCCAACTCCAACCCGCTGCAGATGGTGGCGGGCGGGATGATGGGCCTGTCGATGTTCGGCATGATGTTCAGCCAGGTCGGCCAGAAGTCCGGCGAGCGCAAGTCGAAGCTGAACAGCGAGCGGCGCGACTACCTGCGCTACCTCGGGCAGGTGCGGGCGAAGGTGCGCAAGGCCGCGTCCCAGCAGCGCGAGGCGCTGGAGTGGTACAACCCCGACCCGACGCGGCTGTGGTCGATCGTGATGAGCTCCCGGCTGTGGGAGCGGCGCCCCGAGGACGGCGACTTCGGCCAGGTCCGGGTCGGCGCCGGGCCGCAGCGGCTCGCGGTGCAGCTGATCGCGCCGGAGACCAAGCCCGTCGAGGACCTGGAGCCGATGAGCGCGGGCGCCCTGCGCCGGTTCATGCGGACGCACTCGACCGTCCCCGCGCTGCCCGTCGCGATCAACCTCCGGTCGTTCTCGCGGATCTTCCTGTCCGGGGACGTGGACGCGAGCCGCGCCATGGTCCGCGCCATGATCATGCAGATGGCGGCGTTCCACTCCCCCGACGACCTGCAGGTGAGCATCTGCACGTCCCAGGAGCAGCTGCCGCACTGGGACTGGACGAAGTGGCTGCCGCACGCGCTGCACCCGACCGAGCAGGACGCCGCCGGGCAGGTCCGCCGGATCGCGCCGACGATGTCGGAGCTGGAGATCCTGCTCGGCCCGGAGGTCAAGGACCGCTCCCGGTTCGTGGCGGGCCGCCCGTCCGGTGAGCTGCCGCTGCACGTGGTCGTGGTGGACGGCGGCATGGCGTCCTACGACTCGCAGCTCGCCGCCGACGGCATCGAGGGCGTCTGCGTCATCGACCTCGGTCAGACCGTCGGCCACACCACCGAGGGCGGGACGCTGCGGCTGAACGTCGCGGCCGGCCGGGTCCGCATGCTGAAGAAGGACCGGACCGGCAAGGACGTCCCGTCCTCGATCGGCGCCCCCGACAAGATCAGCATCCCGCAGGCCGAGAGCCTCGCCCGCCAGCTCTCGCCGTTCCGTGCCAGCGCCAGCGACACCACCGAGGAGGAGGACGTCCTCTCCGGCAACATGACGCTGACGTCGCTGCTCGGCGTCGAGAACGCGTACGCGGTCGACCCGGCGCGGGTGTGGCGGCCGCGCGCCCAGCGCAACCGGTTCCGGGTGCCGATCGGGCTGGACGCCGACGGGCGTCCCATCGAACTCGACATCAAGGAGTCGGCGCAGGGCGGCATGGGGCCGCACGGCCTGTGCATCGGCGCGACCGGTTCCGGCAAGTCGGAGCTGCTGCGCACGCTGGTGCTGGGCCTCGCGATGACGCATGGGCCCGAGATCCTCAACTTCGTCCTCGTCGACTTCAAGGGCGGCGCGACGTTCCTCGGGATGGACGGCCTGGAGCACGTCTCCGCCATCATCACCAACCTGGAGGACGAGCTCCCGCTGGTCGACCGCATGTACGACGCGCTGCACGGCGAGATGGTGCGGCGGCAGGAGTACCTGCGGTCGATGGGCAACTACGCGTCGCTGCGCGACTACGAGAAGGCCCGGCTGGACGGCGCCGACCTGCCGCCGATGCCGACGCTGTTCCTCGTCCTGGACGAGTTCTCCGAGCTGCTGTCCGCCAAGCCCGACTTCGCCGAGCTGTTCGTCATGATCGGACGTCTCGGCCGGTCCCTCGGCGTCCACCTGCTGCTCGCCTCGCAGCGCCTCGAGGAGGGCAAGCTGCGCGGCCTGGACACGCACCTGTCCTACCGGATCGGCCTGCGGACGTTCTCCGCGATGGAGTCCCGCGTCGTGCTCGGCGTGCCCGACGCCTACGAGCTGCCGCCCGCGCCCGGCAACGGGTACCTGAAGTTCGCGACCGAGCCGATGGTGCGGTTCAAGGCCGCGTACGTGTCGGGCCCGGTCGACGAGCAGCCCGCCAAGCAGGACAGCGGCCGGCAGACCGGCCAGGTCGCCGCCCAGGTCGTCCCGTACCTGCCCGGCTACATGCGGCCGCAGGTCATCGAGCAGCCCGACCGGCCCGAGCCGGAGCCGGCGGAGAACAAGAACAAGGACGCGCTGTTCGACGTGGTGGTCCGGCAGCTCGCCGGCCACGGCGCGAAGGCGCACCAGATCTGGCTGCCGCCGCTGGACGACCCGCCGCCGCTGAACGAGATGCTCCCGCCCCTGCAGGTCACGCACGAGCACGGGCTCACGACCGCGGGCTGGGAGGGCCGCGGCAAGCTGTACGCCATGGCCGGCATCGTGGACAAGCCATTCCACCAGCGCCGCGACCCGTACTGGCTGGAGCTGGCCGGCGCCGCCGGCCACGTCGGCATCGCGGGCGGCCCGCAGAGCGGCAAGTCGACCACGATCCGGACGCTGATCGCGTCCCTCGTCCTCACCCACACCCCCGCCGAGGTGCAGTTCTACTGCCTGGACTTCGGCGGCGGCGCGCTCGCCTCGCTGGGCGAGCTGCCGCACGTCGGCGGCATCGCGACCCGCCTGGACGCCGACCGGGTCCGCCGGACGGTCGCCGAGGTCAGCGGCCTGCTGGAGCAGCGCGAGCGGGAGTTCGCCGAGCGCGGCATCGACGGCATCGCGACGTACCGGCGGATGCGCGCCTCCGGCGAGCACCCCGGCGACGGCTACGGCGACGTGTTCCTCGTCGTCGACAACTGGCTCACGCTCCGCCAGGACTACGAGGCCATGCAGGACACCATCACCCAGCTCGCCGCCCGCGGCCTCGGGTACGGGATCCACGTCATCGCCTCGTCCAACAAGTGGACGGAGTTCCGCAGCAACGTCCGCGACCTGTTCGGCACCAAGCTGGAGTTGCGGCTCGGCGACCCGTACGAGTCGGAGATCGACCGGAAGCTCGCCGACAACGTGCCCGAGGGGCGTCCCGGCCGCGGCCTGTCCCGCGACGGGTTCCACTTCCTCACCGCCGTCCCGCGGATCGACGGCGGCGCCGCCGACGAGTCGCTGAACGACGGCGTCCTGAAGATGGTGCAGGCGATCAGCGAGTCGTGGACCGGCCAGCGCGCCCCGCAGGTCCGCATGCTCCCGGACGTCCTGCCCGTGTCGGACCTGCCGTCGCCGGCCGAGACCGGCATGCGCATCCCGATCGGCATCGACGAGGAGTCCCTCTCCCCCGTCTACCTCGACTTCACCCAGGACCCGCACTTCCTGATGCTCGGCGACGCCGAGTGCGGCAAGTCGAACCTGCTGCGGCACATCGCCACCGGCATCACCAGCCGCTACACCCCCGAGCAGGCCCGCATCATCTTCATCGACTACGGCCGCTCGCTCCTGGACGTCGCCAACACCGAGCACCAGATCGGCTTCGGGGCGTCCGCGCCCGCGGCGACGTCCCTGGTCAACGACATCCGCGGCGCGATGATGCAGCGGCTCCCACCGGCCGACCTGACCCCCGACCAGCTGCGCTCCCGCTCCTGGTGGACGGGCGCCGACCTGTTCCTCATCATCGACGACTACGAGATGGTCGCCACGTCCGACAATCCGCTGCGCCCCCTCGTCGAACTGCTTCCGCAGGCCCGCGACATCGGCCTGCACATCATCCTCGCCCGCGCCATGGGCGGCGCCGGCCGCGGCATGTTCGACCCGGCCATCACCCGCATCAAGGAGATGGCGTCCCCGGGCCTGCTGATGTCCGGCAACAAGGACGAGGGCATCCTGCTCGGCAACATCAAGCCCCACAAGCTCCCCCCGGGCCGCGGCTACCACGTCGACCGCCGCACCGGCACCCGCCTCATCCAGACCGCCCACCGCAACGACGACCCCGCCCAGTAACACCGCTCTCCTGCACTACGAACGGACCAGCACATGAGCATCGAAGCCAAGGTCAAGGCCGCCAATATTCGCAAGCTCGGCGGGGACATGGAGAAACTCGCCGATGGGCAGTTGCCCAATGCGAAGAACATTCTGACCGGAATCTCGGTGGGCTTTCCCGGTTTCTCCGTCATCGGCCTCCCGCTCCACTTCGCACACGAGCGGCTGATCAAGGACGCCGCCGACAAGATCGACAGCGCGAAAGGGACGATGGAGAAGTTCAACGAGGCCCTGGTCACGACGGCGCTGACGTGGGCGAAGGCCGACGAGACGAGTTCGGCCAGCATCACCTACTGACCCCCACGACGAGCGGCGCACCACAGAATCCGCGCGCTCCCCTCGACCGGAGGAATCCATGTCATACGAATCAGGCATGCCCATGCACCTCGCCGGCACCGCGATGACGTGGGGCACCGTCTGGCTGCTCACGCCGATGATTCCGGTGGCGGTGCTGATGACCCTCAGCACGTCCAACCCCGGAATGATCGACGCCGCCGGAACCCACTGGGAAGAGTGCAGGACGAAACTCGAAGAGTACAAGAACGACCTGACAACGCTGAAGAAGCAGTTCGACGCCGACGACGAGAACTGGACCGCGGACGACAAGCTCTACTTCGACCACGCGGTCGAGGCGTACGTCGACGAGCTGGACAAACTCCACACGACGATCAAGACGGTCGAGGACCTCGCGAAACTGGTGGCCAAGATATTCTTCGGCCTCTGCATCTTCGTGCTCGCCGTCGGCGGGGCGGTGCTGGCCATCGCCCTGGCCACCATCGCCCAGCTTCCGATCCCGATCGTCGGCGAGTTGGCCTACTCCCTGGCGCAGACGGCCGCGCTCATGATCATGGAGACGAGTCTGCCCGCGTTCACCGGCGTCCAGACCGCCCTGCTGGGCTTCGGCGCCATCGCCACCGCCGTGGCCGGCGGCGCGTGGGGCGCCGATCTCATCACCCTCGGCTCGCCGGAGCCGAACTTCAAGGACGTCACGATCTCGATGCCGAGCGGCCCGCTCAAGTAGCCGGCACCACTGAGAACACCACTCATCGAAAGGACGGGCATGACGCAGGACTTCGGCGACTTCGCCAACATCAATGTGGACGAGGCGGTGAACCGGGCCAAGCGGCAGGCCGAGCAGGTCGCCCAGATGCAGGACAAGCTGTCCGAGGCCGTCGGCCGAGCCGAGTCCCAGGACGGATACGTCAAGGTGACGTACACCAGCGCCGCGGGAATCGCCGAACTGGAGATCAATCCGCGCGCCATGCGGATGGCGTCGGCCGACCTCGCCGAAACGATCAAGAGCACGGTCAAGGACGCCGCCGCCGACCTGCAGGCCAACATCCGCTCGATGATGGCGGAGATCTACGCGGGGCAGCCCGACAACCCGCTGGATATCATGCAGGATCCGTCCAAGATGACCGAGAGGCTCGAGGAGATGAAGGGTCTCCTCGACAGCGCCATGGGCGACGCCTCCCTCTACATGGAAAAGCTGCGCCGACGCATTCAGACGTAGCCGTTCGAGCCGCAAGGAGATGAAATGTCGGGCAGCCAGATGTCGCCGCTCAACGTGCTGCCGGAGACGCGGGAACTCGCTCTCCAACTGGTCGCCGACGGCAAGATATCCAAGGCGGTCGGTCTGGTGCACAAGGCCACCGGCGCCGACCGCAAGCACGCCAAGACCTACGTCGAGGTCCTGCGAGCCGAGGTCCTCGCCCGGCACGTGCCCGTCGAACTCGAACGCGAGGCCATCTCGCTCGTGGCCAAGGGCAAGCCGATCGACGCCGCGAAACTCGTCGTCAACAACACCGATCTCAACCTCAAGGACGGCCATCGCTACATGGACGCCCTGAGGACAGGCCGGCTGGCAGCACGGCAAGACGAGCCCTGACCAGGAACCAGGCGGGCAGGGTAGATGTCGGAGTTCTCAGCATTGGCCGTCCTGTTCGCCGCTATCGCCTTTCCACTGGTCGTCCGGGTCTGGTGGCGTAAGCGCTGGGCGGGGCGGGCGGGCGTTCCCAGGCGGGCGCCTGGGGTGAAGGGCGCGCCGGAACTCCAGGTCACTCTGGGTCCCCGCGCCTACCGATGGCCGGTTGGCGTGGCGGTAGCCGGGCCCGTGGTCGGACTGCTCATCGTCGCGTCCACGTTGCCTGACGCCATGGCGCGCGGGTCCGGCGTTCCGATGTCGACCGCTTTGTTCTATGGCGGCGGCGGGCTGCTGGTGGGCTTGACCGGCCTCATCTGGGCTGTCCACGTCCATAGGACACGGCTCATCGTCACCATGAGAAGCGACGGTGTCGTGCTGCGTCGCCGTGATGCCGAGGCGGTGATTCCGGCGAGCGGCGTGTGCGCGGTCGGCATCACCTGGCCCATCAGCGACCCGACATGGACGCTTTGGTACGACTCGACGGTCGAGTCGGGCATCGACGCCTTGGCCACGGTGGAACGGCGAGGCCACGAGGCGGCCGCCACCCTGCTACGTGACCGATCGTTGCCTGCCGGCTGGCTGGACGCCGTCCAGACCGCCACCACGGAGATCGTCGGCGGCGCCTGGCGCGTCCTGGACGATCGCGGCCAAGAGGTCGCAGAGCCGCAACAGCGCGCGCTGTTCGAGGCCGATCGCGTTCTCGTGGATGGCGAAGGCCGCTACCGCAACGAACGTGGAGGCACCCTCCTCGCCCAAGCCTGCGGCCGGCTGGTGAAGCAGTCGACGGGAGGGGCGAGCTTCTGGGGCATCAACCCCAACAAGGGACGCAGGAGCATCGTCCTCCGCGACCCCCATGCCCGGACACTGCTCGTCGTCAACCGGGCGTCCCGAACGTTGGGCAAGGAACGCGTCACCGTCCTCGCCCCGGACGGGCATCGGCTCGGTGAGCTCAGCGGGCGCGGGAACATGTCGCTGCGCTCCGCCGACGGCGCTCCGCTCGGAACCGTCCGCCAAGACGGAGACCAGCACACGGTCGCCGACTCGACCGGGCGCGAGGTGGCGTCGCTGCGTACCAAGAGCAGTGCCGACAACAGCCGCATGTGGCTGCAGTTCTCGCCCGACTGCCCCGAGCCACTGCGCCCTCTCGCACTCGCGCTGCCCATCGCCGTCCGCCTCGGCCGGCAGGTTCGCGGCGGCACCCGCTAGGGTTCCGCCCACAGGCGGGCCAGCGCGTCCTCGGTCCCCGCTACGTTCGCGGCCGTCCCACCGGCAATGGCGTCGGCCACCGCCTTCACCTGGTGGCGAGGCAGGCTTCTCCCTCTGGACGTCACCATGCGGACGGACAGGAATTCCCTGCCACCGCCGCGGACGACGAGAAACGGAACGCCCCATTGGTCGCGCACGACCTCGACTGAACTTGCCTCGGCCAAGTCCGCGCGGTGAACTCTACGTAGTTTCTGCAAGCACAGCGTCGTCCCTTCCAGCCAAACGCGGTAGCGGAACGGCCCCACAACGCCCACCAGCCCAAACCAGAGGAACAGGACCCCACAGACGACCGGCATGAACGTCCAGAGCACGTTCATCCTCGCCAACTGGATCCCCAGGTACTCCACGAGCAGCCCACCGAATACGATCACACAGGCGCTCACATATTTCAGTGTTGCGGACATACCGCTGTCCAGCTTTACCAGGTTCTCGCTCACAGCGACCTTCTCCGATATTCCAGACGAACCGCCCTGAGTCTCTGCACCCTCTCACTTTCGGTGCTCCTCGCGGTCTGGATCGACCGCAGTGCTCGCGGCGGAGTTGGCGCACCAGCCCCCAGGCTGTCGGCGCCTCGCTCGTTTCCGGTGCGGCAGTAGGAGATCACCGAGGTCTTCGTGCACACGCTCGCGAAGGGACGGCTCGACAACGTCTCGCTCGGCGAGGCCGAGGCCGAGGTCGAGGTCGAGGCGACGCGGGCGGGGGTTCCCGGACGGGTTCCCGGACCCGGCTTCACACGTCCCTGAACGGTTCGGGTCAGGGGCGGCGGCGGGCGGTGGGGATGACGGTGGCGGCTATGCCGACGGCGGCGGCCAGGGTGAGGGCCGCGGCGGCGATGGCGAAGGCCATGTTGCGGCCGAAGCGGTCTTCGGGGGGCGGCTGGTCGATGGAGACGCGCTGGACGCCGGCGACGGGGGCGGCGCTCGGGTTGCCGGCCGTGCCGACGGTGGTGACGGCGCGGAGGGGGTTCACCACGCCGGAGCCGGTGCCCTGGGCCTGGGCGCCGTCGGCGGTGGCCTCGATGCGGTGCTTGACCTGCTGGTAGTTCAGCTTCGGGTTGAACGAGCGGATCAGCGCGGCGGTGCCGGCGACGTAGGGGGCCGCGAGGCTCGTGCCGTCGTCGAGTTTGTAGGAGCCGCGCGGCCAGGTGCTGATCACCGATTGGCCGGGTGCGGTCACGGTGACCGGGGTGACGGTGTTGGAGAAGTTCGCGAGCGTCCCGTCCTTGGCGAGGGCGCCGACGGAGATCACGCCGGGGTAGCTCGCCGGATACGCCTTCTGCGGGGTCTGCTTGGTGCGGTCGGTGAGGTTGCCGGCCACCGAGACGATCACCACGTCGCGCTGCTGCGCGTAGTGGACGGCCTGCCGCAGGTCGGGCAGGTCCGGCGACTGGGACGAGATGTTGATGACCTTCGCGCCGAGGTCGACCGCCTTCTTGATCGCCTGCGCGGCCCACTCGGACCGGTTGCCGCTGGCCTTCACGGCCATCTTCACCGAGATGATCTCGGCGTCGGGGGCGACGCCGACGAAGGGGATGCCCTTGTCGCGCATGTCCGCGGCGCCGATGATCCCGGCGACGGCGGTGCCGTGGCCGACGCAGTCCCGCAGGCCGCTCTTGGTCACGTCGTATGCCTTGACGTGCCCCCTGAGCTGCGGATGGTTCGTGTCCACACCGCTGTCGACGACGGCGACCTTCACGCCCCTGCCGCGCGTGTGCTCCCAGACGTCGGTGAAGTTGAGCCGCTCCTGCGGCCAGAGCTGGCGGGGGATCTCCTTCGCGGGGCTGCCGTAGACCAGTTCCTGCTCGCAGCCCGCCGCCCACGCCGGTGCCGCCCGGAGCGGCGCCACCTGCAGCGGGGGCGCGAGGAGCGCGCCCAGCGCGATGGCCGATGCGAGAGCGAGTGTCGACGTACGCCGCACCACCGTTCCTCCAGAGCCCGTATCGCGGCATGAGCAACAAGCACCCTATCGGGATGCGCCAGGACGGACATGTCGGCGTAATACCATCTGGCGGATGCAGTCGACGGCGCCAGTCCCCCCAGGGCCCGAGCAGCGTGCGGCGGCGCGGCGGTGGGCCGTGCCGGCGGCCCTGCTGGGCGTGGTCGCGGTGCTGGTGCCCGTGGTGTGGTTCGCCGGCGGGTTCAAGGCGACGCCCAAGCAGCCGGTCAAGAAGGCGGGAGAGCGGCTCGATCTCGGGTTGTTCGAGGTGACCGTCCACGATGCGCGGATCGGGCTGGCCCGCGGGACGTTCGGCACCGGCAGGCAGCGGTTCCTCATCGTCCGGATGCGGGTGCTCAACAAGGGCAAGGAGACCGAGTCGCTGGGCACCGGCGGGCTGACGGACGGCGTCGCCGCGCTCACCAAGGCCGGCAAATGGGTCAAGCCCGAACGGGTGGACGGGGTCGCGGCCGGCGCGCAGACCAACACGACGCAGCCGGGGCTGCCGGTCGAGGCGTCCGCGATGTGGGAGATGGGCCCGGCGGATTCCCCAGCCCGGCTGACCGTGGGCCTGCGCGAGTGGAACTACGATCACGGGTTCACCGACAGCGACTTCAACTGGATCGTCGACCAGAAGAGCGATGACTTCGCCGGACGCCTCACCCTGCCGGTGGGGGCGTCGTGAACGCGCGGCAGGTGCTCCTGCGGGGCGGCGCCGGGGTCGGCGGGACGGTCCTGCTCGCCGGCGCCATGTGGCTGCACTCGGTCCGGCCCGAGATCAGGGCCGCGGAGCTGGACCCGATCCGGACCGGCGGGACGATCGGGGAGCAGGTCGCGACCCGCGACTTCAGCGTGCGGGTCGACGGCGTGGTGGCGGCGCGGTCGCTGGCGCCGGGCTTCTCCCTCGGCCGCAAGCCCCCGGTCGGGACCGACGGGGTGTACCTCGTCGTCCGGCTCAGCGCGACGGCGGCGCGCGAACCGCTGCAGCTCAGGTCCGCGGACCTGGAGACACCGGGCGGCTACACCTTCCACGCCGACCCGCGCACCTCGGACGTCTCGGTCAACCAGCCGACGTTCCAGCCGATGATCTGGACGTCCACGAAGCTGGTGTTCGAGCTGCCGAAGGATCGGGTCGAGGGCGCGCGCCTGGTCGTGGGCACCGGCGGGCTGCTGCCGCAGCTGTCCTCGGCGGCCGACATCGACCTGGGGCTCGGCAAGGACCGGGCGGCGGAGCTCCTCCAGAAGGCGCCCGAGCGGTACCAGGTCAAGGCGGACGGCTCATGACGGCCTCCGACACCCGTCCCGACGGGATCCCGCTCCCCGGGCGCCCGGGGATACGTCCCCGCGACCGGCGGATCGTGCAGGCCATCGCGCTCGTGTGCGCGACGGCGGCGATGCTCGCCATCCCGTGGGCGGACGAGACCGGCACGGTCCGGAAGTTCTTGAAGCCGCCGGAGAAGGTGACGACCGTCCCCGAAGGCCAGATCGGCGAGCTGGCCGGCGCGCAGTGGAAGGTCTTCGACCGGAAGGTGGCCGAACCGCTCGGCGGCAAGGGCCAGGGGGACATCGTCGAACTGCGGCTCGCGGTCGCCGTCCGCCCCTCGGACGCCGCCGCCGCCAAGGCGGTCGGCTCCTACGGCCTGCAGTACCGCCTCCACGACGACGACGGCCACGCATGGTTCGCCAGCGGCGTCCGGACGACCGAACCGAAGGCGGGCGTCGCGCTGCGCATCACCGTCAAGGGGACGGTGCCCCGTGCCAAGGCGGACGCGCTGGAGCTGCGGATCCAGGCACCGAAGGAGACGCGGAAACCGGAGGACCCGCTGGCTTCGCTGCGTTTCGCCCGCTGACCCGCGCCATCACGAGGTTGAACGCCGCCGCCAGCAGGCACACGCGCAGGATCTCGAAGACCAGGCCCGTCCCGTAGCCGATGGCCGGCAGCCATTGCATCCACCACGTCACCTCGTGCGGGCCGATCAGCTCGTACACGAGCCGCCGGGACGCGTCCTCCCCCGCGTACAGGCCCGCGAACAGCAGGCAGAACGTGGCGAACGGCATCATCCCGGACCGGCGGACGAGCCGCAGCCCGTACCAGGCGGGCAGCCACATCTCCCGGAGCCCGCGGGTGAGCAGCTCGCGGGGGCTGTTGGTCCGGTCGATCCCGCCGGCCCGCGCGAGCCGCCGCCCGGCCCGGCCGCCGCCGAGCACGACCCGCTCGTCGCCCGCGTCCAGCCCGAGGACCACCCCGGCGATCACCAGCCAGATCAGCCCGCCGAGCACCGCGTCCTTGAACGGCGGCCACAGGCCGAACGCGGGGCCCGCGACGCCGTTCAGCCAGCCCCACACCTCCCGCCCGGTGAGCCAGCCGACGCCGAGGCCGCGCAGGTGGTCGATGGTGAAGATGCCGAACAGCGCGAAGTTGATCTCCAGGAAGGCGACGAGCGCGCCGATGGCGCGGGGCAGCCGCCGCTCCAGCCGCCACTCCGCCAGCACCTTCAGCACGAACAGGCCCGCGGTGAGGCCGATCGCGAGGCCGATGTGCCGCTCCAGCGACAGCAGCATCCCGGCGCCCTCGATCTGCCCCTGGACGCCGCCTTCGGCGAACCCGCGGCTCGCCGCCGCCGACGCGAACTCGCGGGCGTCCTCGCCGTGCATCCCCCACGCCAGGTAGAAGATGACGAACGGGAGCGCGGCGCGGCCGATCGCGCCGATCACCGGCTCCTCGTTGCCGACCGCCCACGGCGTCAGGTCGCCGTCCGCGGCGCGGGCGTGCACGACGTCCAGACCCTCCCGGACGCTGTGCACCATCAGCACCGCGACCGTCAGCGTGATCACCACGAGGAGGCCGATGGTGACGATCGGCGCGACGGACGCCGCCGTGCCCTTCATCTCCCCGAGCCGGTAGCCCCCGTACATGGCGCCGTAGCGCAGCAGCTCCCCCACCGTGAACCACAGGGACAGCGGCAGGACGAACCGCCCCGCGAGCTTCAGCGCGGCCCACGGGAGGTACAGCGGCGAACGCGCGGACGGCCAGGCCATGGCGCCCGATCGTAGACGATCAGCGCATACCGGCAATCTCGGACCGGTGGTCTCGGGTGGTGGTCTCGGGCCGATGGCTTCGGGCCGGTGGGCTCGGGCTGGTGGGGTCACGACGGCGAACCCCGCCGTCCCGGTGGGGTGGGACGGCGGGGTTCGGCTCCGAGTAGTTCGGTCAGACCAGGCAGGCCAGTCCGGTCGGACCTGCCGGGCCGGCCAGATCGGCCGGACCGGCGGGGTCGGTCAGATCGCGACTTCGAGGCCGGCGACCGTGCCGGTCTTCGCGGTGACGGTGTTGTCGACGCTCACGCCACCGGCCGCGAGGACGCGGACGGTCCAGTCGCCGTCGGCGGCGAAGAACCGGAACACGCCCTCGTCACCCGTGACCACCTCGGCGGTGAACTCGCCGGACGAGTCGAGCAGGCGGGCGTAGGCGCTGGACACCGGCGCGCCGGCGCGGGTGACGGTGCCCTGGATCACGGCCTCGTTGGCCAGGTCGACGGTCGCGGGAAGGTGAGCGGTCTGCTCGGGCGCTGCGCAGCCCTGGGTCATTGCTCCTCCAGTGGGAAGGTCGGCCGGGGTTACTTGGCGGCGCCGAGCTCGATCGGCACGCCGATCAGCGAGCCGTACTCGGTCCAGGAACCGTCGTAGTTCTTCACGTTCTCGATGCCGAGCAGCTCGCGCAGCGCGAACCAGGTGTGCGAGGAGCGCTCGCCGATGCGGCAGTAGGCGATCGTGTCCTTGCCGAGGTCGACGCCGGCTGCGGTGTAGAGCTCGCGGAGCTCCTCGTCGGACTTGAACGTGCCGTCGTCGTTGGCCGCCTTCGACCACGGGATGTTCGCCGCGGTCGGGATGTGCCCGGCCCGCTGCGACTGCTCCTGCGGCAGGTGCGCCGGGGCGAGCAGCTTGCCGCTGAACTCGTCGGGCGACCGGACGTCCACCAGGTTCTGCTTGCCGATCGCCTCGACGACCTCGTCGCGGTAGGCGCGGATCGTGAGGTCCTGGTCCTTGGCCTTGTAGTCGGTCGCCGGACGGGACGGAACGTCGGTGACGAGCTCGCGGGAGTCCAGCTCCCACTTCTTGCGGCCGCCGTCCAGCAGCTTCACGTTGCTGTGGCCGTACAGCTTGAAGTACCAGTACGCGTAGGCCGCGAACCAGTTGTTGTTGCCGCCGTACAGGATGACCAGGTCGTCGTTGGCGATGCCCTTGGCGGACAGCAGCTGCTCGAACCCGGTCTTGTCCACGAAGTCGCGGCGGACCGGGTCCTGCAGCTCGGTCTTCCAGTCGATCTTCACGGCGCCACGGATGTGGCCCTTGTCGTACGCGGACACGTCCTCGTCGACCTCGACGAGAACCAGGCCGGGGTCGTCCAGGTGGGACTCAACCCAGGCGGTGTCCACCAGGACGTCGGAGCGGCTCATGCCGGAACCTCCCTCTCGGAGCGAACTTTCGCGGTGATACGTCGGAAGAGCGGATACATCTCGCAGCCGAGGCAGAACCCGAACGCCGCGTTCAGGAACGCCGCCGCCAGCGCGAGGGCGGTGGCACCGATGCCGAGCCAGGTGGTCCCCGTCGCGTAGCCGACCGTTCCGACCAGGGCGAACGCCAGGCCGACACCCTGCGCGAAGCGGGGCGCGGCGGCGTCCTCCAGTTCCCTGGGCGGAGCGAGCCGGGGACGGATCAGCACTCTGAACACCAGTCCGTACGGGGCGTACCGGAGGCCGAGGGAGGTCGCGAGTGCGAACACGACGGCCTGAGCGGCGAGCAATGCCCAGCTTCCGGTCACCAGCACCACGATGAGGACGGCTGTCGTGACGGCCGCGCCGAAGCGCGGCCCACGCGGGTCAACCTGCATCGGGGTGCTCCTGGCGGAGGGAAGCGTGCGAACGAGCTGAGAAGTCGGAAAGCGCTCGGGGGCGGGTGGGCTCGATGCCTCAGGCCATGCGACAGAGCGAGGCGGCCACGCGGCAGAAGTCCACCGCACGGCGCTTCGTGAGCATCTGCTCTGTCCAGTTACGCACGGACTCGATGTTAAGCGGCAATCCACGCGCTGTCACATCCGTCTCGCCTTCCGAGACGGTGACATTCGTCTTATCGCAGGTCGTCGGAGTGCGGCTCATCCGATGACCTCACCGAGAGCGGCGATCACGTCGGGTTTGCGCGGGGCTCCGGTGGCGCGCCGGACGACGCGTCCGGCGCCGTCCAGGACGAGGACGGTCGGGGTCCGCACGATGTTCAGCCTGCGGACGAGGTCGAGGTTCGCCTCGGCGTCGAGTTCGACGTGCGCGACGCCGTCCACCATCTCGGTCACCTCGCCGAGGGTGCGGCGGGTGGCGCGGCACGGGGCGCAGAACGCGCTGGAGAACTGCAGGAGCGTGGCCTTCGGGCCGAGTTCGGCCCCCATGTCGTCCGGCCGGACGGTCTCCGCCACCTCGCCGTCCTCCCCTCGCCGGGCGCGCAGCACACCGTCACGGCTCCGCCGCACAAGGGCGAACACCGTGGCCGCGATGAGGACCGCCGCAGCGGTCAATGCTCCCGTCATCGCCGGTTACAACCGCGCCGCGCCGCGAATTCTTCCGTCCAGTCTTTCCGGCCAGTCTTTTCGGCCAGGCGGGGAGGGTCAGGTCGGGATCGTGAGGAGGGGCCGCCCGTCCAGCCCGACGACCTCGAACGAGAACAGCTGCCCGCGCGGGAACATCGTCGACCCGCGGTACTCGCCGTACCCCTCGTCGTAGGGGACGTACCAGCTGCCCAGCGCGTCGCGGCGGCCGTCCCGCGCGATCACCTGCAGCCGGCAGTGCGACCCCTTCGGCACACCGGCCAGGTGGAGTTCGACCTCGGTCCCCCACGCCTTCCTGCGCAGCACCACATAGCCCTTGATGTTGCTCGCCGGGTTCGAGGCACTGATCCGCTCGGCGGACGTCGCCGGGACGGACGTCGCCGGCGGCGGAGGCTGCGCCGCCGGCCCGCTGCCGTCCGACCCGATGGGCAGGACGAACCCGCCGAACAGGCCCCCGATCGCCAGCAGCAGGCAGGCCGCGGCGGCGAGCGGGGCCCATCCCGCGGGGCCCCGCCCGGCCCGGCGGCCGAACCATCCCCTCCGTCGTTCGGCCGCCCTCGTGAGCAGCCCGTCCAGCAGTTCGGGCGGCGGCCCGGCCACGCCTTCGAGCTGCTCCAGTTCGACCCGCCCGAGCATCGCGGGCAGCCCGGCCAGCCCGGCGAGCTCGTCCCGGCAGGCGGGGCAGTGCTCCAGGTGGCCGTCCAGCCGGCTCCGCTCGGCGGGATCCAGCGCGCCGAGCACGTACACGCCGAGTGAGGTGCGCACGGCCGCGCAGTCGTTCTCCGTGCGCCCGTTACCCGTGCGACCGTTACCCGTGCGATCGTTACCCGTGCGATCGTTCTCCGTGCGGTCGTTCATGGCGCCAACCCCCGCTCCTCCAATGCGAGTTTGAGCGCCCGCAGTGCGTAGAAGGTGCGGGACTTCACCGTGCCGGGCGGTATGCCGAGCGTCTTGGACGCCTCCGCCACCGACCGGCCCTTGTAGTAGGTCTCGACCAGCACCGCCCGGTGCGGGGGGCTCAGCCCGGCCAGGGCCTCCGCGACCGTCCAGGACTCCAGGGCCCGGTCGATGTCGTCGGAGCCGTCGGCGGTCATCATGACGTGCTCGTCGATGCCGGTCTCCGGTGGCCGCGCGCGCTTGGCCCGATGCGCGTCCACGACCAGGTTCCGGGCCACCGTGAACAGCCACGGGCGCACCGGACGTCCGGCCAGCGCCTCGGGATGTTTCCACGCGCGCAGCAGCGTCTCCTGCACGACGTCCTCGGCCTGGGTTCGGTCCCCTCCCGTCAGCCGCAGGACGTACCCGAGGAGGGGACCCCCGTGCTCGCTGTACAGGGCGCGAAGCAAACCCTCATCCGCGGTCGGACCCACACCACGTACACGTACGCGCCGACGGGCCGGTTCACCCGGGATCCCGGCTATCTCCCCGCCTGCTGGAGATCGTTCAGGTGGACGTTCTGCGCCGTCGCGGCGACGCGCAGCCCGTCCGGCGTCGGCTGGATCTCGCTGATCCGCGACCCGACGGGCAGGTCGGCGACCGGCACCGTCCAGGTCAGCGAACGCTTGACCAGCGCCAGCGGGATCTGCGTCGCCCCGTCCGACCCCACCGACACGGGCGTGACCGCGATGCCCTTCGCGGTCGGCTTGACCTCCACGACCGCGGTCCCGGTGACGGCGAAGCCGAGGATGTTCCCGGTCATCTCCACCGCGAGGTCGTCGCCCTTCGGCGCGATCGACTTGACCTCCTTGGGCGCCTCCTTCTTGATCACGTCATAGGGGATGACGGCGGACGCGGTGGCCGTGCGCGCGGTCACGTTCGCGGCGCTGCCCTTGCTGACCTCCGACAGCGGCGCGCTCACGCCCCGCATGTCCACCTTGACGCCGGAGACGGTGACGCCCTGCTCCGTCCAGTCCCCGATCCCGACCTCGATGTGCTCGTACTCGCCACCGACCGCCTGGGTCAGGAAGGGAAAGCCGTGGATGGTGACGTCCGGCTGCTGCTGCAGGTCGTACTGCGCGGCCACCTGCTCGCCGATCTTGTCCTGCGCGACCCGGACACCGATCCGGTCCGCGGCGACCAGCACCACGGCCACGAAGATCACCAGCACCAGCAGTACTTTCCGCATGTCTCTCCTTCGGGCTGCGGCATGCGATCGCCACACCTTAATGCGCGATTCGCCCCAATCGAGTCACGCCGGAGAATGACCTTGCGGCGGGCCGGGTCAGCCTCCCGCGAACGGCGGCAGCACCTCCACGACACCGCCGTCGGGCAGCACGACGGACTCGTGCGGCCGGCTCCCCACCGGATCTCCGCCGATGAGGAACGAACTCCGCCGGAGCACCCGCGCGAACTCGTCGTCCCGTCCCGCCGACGCCGCCGCGAGCGCCTCCGCCAGCGTCACCGCCTCGTACGGCTCCTCATGCGTCCCCGCCGCCGCCTTGGCGGCCGCCCAGTACCGCATCGTCCCCTTGGCCATGCGTCCAGTATTCACGGCCGCCGGCGATGGGTCGCCCGGTGGCGCCCCGGGACCGTCCGTGATGGTTCCGATATGATCCGGGTGAGGGATCCGGGCGACGAGGCCATGGAGTTCATCCGTAAGGCCCTTCACGGTCACCTCGTCCGCGAGCCGCTGACCGGCGCCGTCGGGCTTGAGGATGAGCCGCCTGGGTCCTACGTCATTTGACGGGAGGCGGCACTTGAGCAGCCTGCTCTTACTGACCAACGCACTGGAACCCTCCGACGAGGTCCTGCCGGCGCTCGGACTTCTGCTGCACTCCACACGGGTCGCCCCCGCCGAGGCGTCCGCGCTCATCGACGCGCCGCCGGCCGACATCGTGCTGGTGGACGCCCGCCGCGACCTCGTCCAGGCCAAGAGCCTGTGCCGCCTGCTGCGCACCACCGGCCTCGACTGCCCGCTCCTCGCGATCGTGACCGAAGGCGGCCTCGCCGCCCTCAGCCCCGAATGGGGCCTGGACGACGTCCTGCTGCAGACCGCCGGCCCCGCCGAGGTCGAGGCCCGCCTCCGCCTCGCCGTCGGACGCGCCGCCGCCGGCGCCGACTCCGACGAGGTCCCCGGCGAGATCCGCAGCGGCGACCTCACCATCGACGAGGCCACCTACACCGCCCGCCTCCGCGGCCGCGTCCTCGACCTGACCTTCAAAGAGTTCGAGCTGCTGAAGTACCTGGCCCAGCACCCGGGCCGCGTCTTCACCCGCGCCCAACTCCTCCAGGAGGTCTGGGGCTACGACTACTTCGGCGGCACCCGGACGGTCGACGTCCACGTCCGCCGCCTCCGCGCCAAACTGGGCGCCGAATACGAATCGCTGATCGGGACCGTCCGCAACGTCGGCTACCGCTTCGTCCCCGACCACCGCCCCGGCGACACAGAGGAGAAGACGCCGGCCCGCACATGACCCTCGACGACCACGGCCGCCGATACGCCGGGCAATGCACCGCCGGCGCCAGCATCGAGTGCCCGGATGCCCGATGATCGCCGGCCGGTCAGATTGAGACGCCCCTTCTGGCTGGGCGTGTCGGCACACTCGCCCACCAGGGCCCACGGCCTGACCGCTCGCCCACGTCCGACCCGCTCGGCAGAAGCCGCACAGCTCGGCACCGCCCAAGAACTTGCTGAGGCCCGGAGCCAGACGTCGATCACGCCTACCTCGATAGCGGGCCGATTGCGGACGTCGCGCCTGCGATAGCGGGTCACGACCGCTCGGTGCTCGCCAGGTTGATGTTGGTGGCGCACTCCACGGCGTAAGTAGACCCGGTAGGCACCGGATCGAACACCGGCGGGCCCTCCGACCGCCCCTTGGCCTTCCGGTGGGCCCGATGGTCGACCTTCGACGGGAATGGCATCCGCGATCCGGCGACAGCAGAGCGCACGTGCCCGGCGTGGGCGCCCCCGCCCCGCCCCGGCACAGGACCGAACGAACTCCAGGCCGTCCCCACACTGACCGCCGACGACCCGGCTTCGGCCCTGCTTATTAAGGCCGTCTCGGCGGCGGGCGCAGGTGCTTGGTTGATCTTGGTGTTGGGGGCGCGTGGGTGGGTGCGGGTTCGCCGGTCTGTGGGTGTGGGAGTTCGGCGGTTTGGTGTGATTGGTTGCGGGCGGGGGTGGTGAGCGGTCCGGCGCGGGGGTGGTGGTGGAGGCTGTCGCGGGCCGGCCGGGGTGTTGCTGGGCGGGTGCGCGGCCGCACCGACTTGACGCTCGGGCAGGTCGCGCGGCCTGTTGGGGGCGGAGTCGGTGGTGCGCCGGGTGGTTGAGCAGCGGGCGCCGTGCTCGCTCTGGCCCCAGACACCCGGTCGGCACGGCCTGCGGCCTCGGTGTTGCTTGTGGACCGGCGGGCAACCATAACCACTGCACCGCCCCCTGCGATTCGGGTGCGGCCCCGGGCCTGCCAGGGGCACGCACGTCATGGCCGGCGGCGGCACGGCACCCAGGGCAACCGGCAGACCACCATGCCTGACCAGCGGCCCCGGCAACGACAGCGCGCGGCGGCGGCATCGGCGACCATTTGCGCGGCCTTCCGCAGCGCTGAGCACAGACCTTCCAAAGAGGCGCTTAAACGCCACGTCAGGTGGATGAAAAGGTCATCACGCCACTGCGTGGACTGACGGACGTCTCGGAACGCTCGTCCTCGCCATAAGAGCGCAACCTGGACCGCCCCTTACGTTAGCTGGCGCTGACCTCCGGACGCGTGGCCAGCAGCTATGTATCCGGTTGTGGCCGCCCACAATCGATCGGCATAACTCATGAACGGCGGCGCGCAGCCTGCCTGCCAGCGGACGGAGCTCGTCCTCGGGTACCTCTCCTTCACCGGGAGATCGGTCCCACGGTCGTCCAGAGGCAGTCCATGACGGCGCAAGGGGGCCGTCCAGTGATCACGTGATCCCTGTCGTAGGTGTCGCAGGTGGCCGTCCCCCGTCCGAGCTACCCGCGACTGTCCACCGCGCGGTGATGCTTTCGTGGGCGGCGGATCAATAGCGTTCTCAATGTGAGCACGGCGCTCACCCAGAGCAATTCCGAGAGCCAGTTCTTTCGCCGGAGGAAATGATGATCCGCAACATCAAGAAGACCGCTGCCATCGCGATGTGCTGCGCCGTGGCCGGGGTGGGACTCACCGGCTGCGACGACACCTCGGGCACGGGGTCGTTCCCGTTCGACTCCGAGTCCCCCGAGAAGGCCGCCACCGACTTCACCGGCGTCCAGAAGATCAAGGTCGGGGGCCAGTCTCTGAACGTGTCCTGCTCGGGCGACTTGGCGGCGGACAAGCCGGTCATCGTCCTGCTGCCCGGACTCGGCGATGGACTGGACAAGATGGCCTCCCTCCAGAAGACCCTGAGCGAGAAGAACCGGGTCTGCTCCTACGACCGGCTCGGCGAGGGCAAGAGCGCCCAGCCGGGCGGTCCGCAGAGCTTCTCCGACACCGGGAAGGTCCTGACCGGCGTGCTGGACAGGGTCGCGGGCGACGGTCCAGTCGTCCTGGCCGGGCATTCGCTGGGTGGGGTGATCGCCGCCAGGTACGCCCCCGACCATCGGGGCAAGGTCAAGGGCCTGGTGCTCATGGACGCCACCTCGCCGACATCGGTCGCCGACATGAAGAACGCGATACCCCAGTCCGCGACCGGCCCGGCGGCCCAGTTGCGTGCGCAGAGTCTCGCGGTGACCAAGGGACAGAATCCGGAGAAGCTCACCATCCCCGACGGGAAGGTCCGGTCCGCCGGGAGCATTCCTGTGGCGGTGATCCAGCACGGGAAGCAGTACCTCGCAGCCGTGCCCGAGTACGGACCGGCCTTGGAGCGGTCGTGGGCCGCCGGACAGCGCAAGTGGCTCGCGGTGTCCAGCCAGAGCAAGCTGAGCACGGCCAAGAACAGCGAGCACTACATCTACGCCGACCAGCCCGACATCGCCGTCCAGGCCATCCAGCGCGTCACCACCCAGGCCGCGAACGCCAAGTGACCGTCGGCAACCAGCCATCGCACCGCGCCCGACCGTGCTGATAACGGTCTCGGGCGCGGTCGGCGTCTCCGCCCCCAGCACACACAATCCGCAGCGAGCTCAAGCAGCACCCGCGACGGCAACGATGACGGATTGGCCCATCTCTTCGAGGCGCCGCCACGGCCAGCAGGACGGCCTGTCCGCCCGGCCACCTGACCCATCTCACCCCGACTGTCCGTGCTCTAGGGGGAACCTCAGACCCCAGCCTGAGAGCGTGACAGAACGAGCTTGAACTCGGAGAACCGGAGCGCATCCATCCATTGGGGAGAGCAGACGGATGGCCCCGACGCCATGAACCAGGCGACCACGCACCGGGCACCGGGCGGGCAGGGCCATACGACCCGGCTGGGGTAGCCCGGCTGGGCACTGTTCGACGCTCTCGGCAACCGGGCCGCCGCACCGCTACCGGAACTGGCGATCGGTCCCGACGACGAAACCACCATCCTCCCCGCCGGGCTGGCGGGCTGGCGGGCTGGCGGGCTGGGCATCGTTCGACGCCCTCGGCGACCGGGCCGCGGCGCCGCTGCCGGAAGTGACGATCGGTCCCAACGACGAGGCCACCATCCTCTGCACCTCCGGCACCACGGGACGTCCGAAGGGCGCCCTCGGCACGCACCGCAATATCGCCACCAAGGGTGCGGCGCGGCGGCTAGGCCGCCCGGGATGTCGGCGGCGGCCGACTGGCTGCGGTGGTGTCCCAGGATGCTGTGGTGGTGAGGTTGCGGGTGCCCGGTGGGTGGAGGTGGTACGTGTAGCGGCCGTCGGGTCCCCGGTTGATGTGGATGCGGTCGGGGTTGGTGTGTTTGTAGCGGTTGTGCCATCCGCAGGTGAGGGTGAGTTGGTCGATGTCGGTGGGGTTGTGACCGAGGGCCCAGCCGTGGACGTGGTCGACTTCGCAGAGGGTGCCGGGGATTTGGCAGCCTTCGGCGGCGCAGGTGGGGTAGAGGGTTTCCAGGACTTGGCGTTGGCCGGGGGTGGCGAATCGGACGCGGTGGCCGAGGTAGAGGGGGGTGTTGTGGTGTCCGAGGAGGAGGGGTGAGACTCCGGCGGTGAGGGCGATGCGGCGGGCTTGTGCGGCGGGGATGGGTGTTCCGTCGGTGAGGCGGGCGGGGGTGGTGGTGCCGGTGAGGGTGTCCAGGTCGCAGATGACGGTGACCTTGGTGGCTTTGTGTCCGCCCGACAGGACGCTGCTCAGCGCGGCGGCGGTGCGTTCGGGCAGGTCGCGCGGGTCGTCGGTCCCGGCGGGTTTGGTGAGCGGGGTGAGGGTGCCGTCCCAGATGGCGGCGTCTTCGGCGTTGAGCCAGCCCCGGATGTAGCGGCCGCCGTCCAGGGACCGGGTGGAGTCGATCCAGGAATGCTCGTAGCCGCGGCGGGCCTCGCCGGGGGCGCGGTCGGTGTCGTCGCGTTCGGCGATGACCTCGCGGATGCGGCGGCCGAACGAGGCGACCTTCCCCGCCGAGCACCCCTGATCGACCAACCCCAGCAGAATGTCCTGCGCGGCGGCGCAGTCTTTATCGTCGAGGCGGGTGACGGCGCCGGCGATGGTGGCGGCGTATCCGGTGGACAGGGTTCCGGCCGTCCAGCGTCCGGTCACTTCGGTGAGGCGGTGCCGCTGCCGGGCCAGCGTGACCCGCTCCTTGGCGCGAGCATCGCGCATCCCGAGGCGGGACCGCAGCCACGCACGGGTGGAGGGGAAACCCCACCGCTGCACTTCACGGCTCCGATCCACGACGCCGACCAGATCGGCGAGGGCTGCCTCCTGCAGGTCACCCGCCGCAGCCAAAGCCTCCGCCAGTTCCATGCAGGCCGCCGCCGACTCCGGCGCGGCACGGCGGGCGAGTTCGGCCGCGATCGCCGAAGCAGCGTCCACCAATTCCCTGGTGGACGCCGCAGCGAGGTCGATCTCAGCCACTTCCATAGCCTCCACTTTACCTGACGCGACTCGTTATTGCATCGAATACCGATTCGAAATCTTGCCACTTCCATGCCACGCACAAAAGTACATCAATTCCACTTTAAAGACATTTCAGGAATGTTGGACGCCGTCGCCCTGGCAACTTGGGCGGCAGGTCTCACCCTGGCGTAAAGCTGTCCGGTAGTGGTGGAGACGTGCGGCAGAGGGGGCTGCTGGTGATCTGTGGTCCTCGGGGCCGGGTCGGTGGGCGGCCGTTGGGTTGTGCGTGAGGGTGATGGCGCGGATGGCGTGGTGGATGCCGTCGCGTTTGTGGCGGGTGCTGCGCGGGGCGGTTCGTCGCTTCATATGTGTGAAGGCGTGCTCGACGCGGGTGGCGCACCAGTGTGTGAACAGTGCCGTGCTCGTGCTGCCGGGCAGTCGGTTTAACGCCGCCGCCGCGCCGTTGCTGTTGCCGGGGCCGCCGGTCAGACACGGTGGTCTGCCGGTTGCCCTGGAGGCCGCCGCCGGCCATGACGTGCGCGCCCCTGGCAGGCCCGGGGCCCGCACCCGAATCACAGGGGGCGATGCAGTGCTTATGGTTGCCCGGCACCGGCACCGGCACTGGTGCCCGACCGCGACCACCAACCAGGTGCCGACGCCGACGACGACCCGCATGTCCACCGGGAAGCAGTAGGTGTCGGACGAGGCGATGACCGTCCCCCGTGGACCGGCACCGGCCCGCCGTCCACGAGCAACACCTGGGCCGGAGGCCGTGCCGACCGGATGCCAGGGGCCAGAGCGAGCACGGCGCCCGCTGCTCGACCACCCGGCGCATAGCCGACTCCGACACCCCCGACCCGCGACAGCCACCACCACCCCGCCCCGAACCGCTCACCACCCCCGCCCGCAACCAACCACACCAAACCGCCGAACTCCCACACCCACAGACCGGCGAACACCCGCACCCACCCACGCGCCCCCAACACCAAGATCAACCAAACATCTGCACCTGCCGCCCAGACCTGTTGCGGTGCATGGGTGGGTGTGGCGCGTCGGGTAAAGGATGGGCGGAGCCTGCCGGACGAAAAGCTGCTCACGGGGCCGTAGAGGTTCCGAAGTCAAGAATGGCCAGAGGTAATCGCGAAGCGGTGCCGAGGGCGCCCTTGGCTTCGGAGGGGTGGCCCCGTATGCAGGGCCGCTCCCACCACAATTCCACGAACAACGAACCGCCAGCCACACTCTTTCCATATCCGGCTGGCTGGGCCATCACGCGATTATCCGCGCAGAAGGAGGGGAGTAGCGGCAGCAACTTCACAAGATATCGGCGCTCGCCCCAGCTCCCTGAAGCTGTCAGGAGCTAGCGGTTACGGATCCCGTAGTCGGGTCGAGGAGAAGGCGGCCGGCCGTTGGGTGGCGAAAGTCGAACAAGTAGGCCAAGCTTCCCGCTCGACCGTCGAAGGAAGAGTGTCCGATGCGACCGGTGCCCCAGTTGTCCTCGATGAAGCGCAAGATGGACGCCTGCTCCACCGGATGGTGGTCCACGTGGTTCACCTTCGTATAAGGCGAGATCACCAGCAGCGGAAGGCGCTGACTAGGGCCGCAGCGGTCGTTGCGCCCACCGATCGCCTTCACTCGGCGACATTCCGGACGGTCTTCCGCGAGATCGTTGGAACCGTTGGTGATGTGCGGGCGGGCATGGTCGTACCAACCATCCGAGTCATCGTAGGCGAGGATGACCGCCGTGGACTTCCACTCCGGCGACTTCTGGATTTTATTGATGGTGGACGTGACGAACCGCTGCTCGTCCAGCGGGTCGGAGTAACCAGCATGGGCGTCCTGGTAGGCCGGAGCCTTGAGGAACGACACAGCAGGCATATTGTGCGCTGCCAGAGCGGCGTCGAAGTCCTTCAAATCGTACTGATGGTTGGCCTGATCGGTACGGCCGATCGCAGACACGGACGACGGCGGCAGATGCTTTTCATTAGCCGTCGATTCGTAGTACTGGAACGGCTCGTGGTGCGGACTGTAGTCGATGACCCGATTCTTGCCGATGTTGGCATGAGACGAGCCGCACACCTTATATCCACCCTTGATCCCGGTCGGACGGAACCCGCCCTGGAACCACCCCCAAGTGACATTCTTCGCGTTGAGGAGGTCGCCTATGTTGCGGCCGGTCATCACCGCGAGATTGTTGTCGGACGTGTGATCGTTGTCCGAGCAGTCATCGAACGCCGGGTCGGGGTCGGTGATGACCGTCCCTATGCCTTCAGAGTCCGGTGACGCCATCACGGATGAATCTGAGACCTTGTCATGGGTTCTCGGGTCGACCGCGTAAGCGCCGTATGTCTGTCCCGAAACAAGGTTGAGCGCACCGGGCGTGGACGGTCCGAACACCGAATCCCAGGAGTTGTCGCTCATCGCATAGTGCTGCGCGTAGTTCCACATCGCGGTGACCGTATTGCCGTCGAAGTAGTCCATGACCAGGCCGGGCTCGCCGAAGAGGATGGGTTCTCCGGTGCACTTGTCGTGCTCGGTGAACTCAACGAACTTGTCCATGCGGCCACCGTTGACGGCTTTCTGCTCGGCAGCGTAGCCATGGTTCTGGTCACAGGTAAGGGCCTCGGACGGGCCAAGGCGCTTAGGGTCGTACCGGTTCGGGTTTTCGGTGAGGAGTCTCTTCGTCAGACCATTGACGTTCGGCGTGTGCGCGACGGCACGGAAGGGCGTCCCATCGGTGTTGGCGGCGTCCGGATACGTACCGAAGTAGTGGTCGAACGAGACGTTCTCCCCATAGATGACCACCAGATGCTCGATCGGCGTCCGCGGCGAAGCCCCTGGGGAAGCGGCCACGGCCCGGTCGTCCCTGGCGGACACGTAGGCGACTGCCAACGCCCCGATGGCCGCCACGGACACCACGGACACGGCCGATGCTGCCAGCTTGCGCATATGTCCTCCTCTACTACGCGAGTAGAGCCCTGCCGAAGTGGTCCGATGCATCAACGACACCCGGAAGTGTGAAGAAATAGCCACCGCCGAACGGAGATATGTAGTCGGTGAGCGGCTCGTCCAGCAGCCGCTCCTGGACAGCCTCGAACTGGCGGCGCGGGTCCTGCTGGAAGCACGTGAAAACCAGGCCCATGTCGAGGTCGCCGACCTCGTCCACACCACGGTCGTAGTTCCAGGAACGGCGCAGCACGCGGCTGGCCTCGGTCTCGGGGACGCGCGGATTCGCGCGCCGAATGTGGCTCGTCAACGGTATGACGTCGCCGATCGGGTCCATGGCGTAGCGCGGGACGTCCCGCTCTCGGGTGCCGTCGAGCGGCGCGCCGGTCTCGCGGCTGCGGCCGAACATCCGCTCCTGCTCGGCGAGGCCGACCCGGTCCCAGAACTCCACGAACATCCGGATGATCCGGACGACCTGGTACGTGCCGTGCGCCGTCCAGTCGGGCTCGGCCCCGTCCCGCGCGGCCCAGATGAGGCGGCCCATGTCCCCGCCATGCCGGACGTTGGGGTTGGCGATGCCGTCCTTGAAACCCAGGAGGTTCCGGGGCGTCCCGGACGGACGCGGCCTGCTGACGAAGCCGTTCGCCCGCCAGCGGACCTGCATCGCGCCGCGCGTGTGCCGGCAGACGTCGCGCAGCGCGTGCAGGACGGTGTCCTCATCGCGTGCGGTGAACTGCAGCAGCAGATCGCCATGGCACCAGGCGAGGTCGAGGTCGTCGTTCGGGAACGTCGGCATCGCCGTCAAGCGCGCCGGACACCGCGACGCCAGGCCGAACCGCTCGTCGAAGAGGGACGCGCCGACACCGGCGGTCACCGTGAGGCCGCCCGCCGGGACGTCCGGACCGAGGATCCCGGAGTCGGGCGGCGGCCCGGTGACCCCCACCTGGGACGGCGCACCGCCGCTGGTCAGCGCACGGGCACGGCCCGTCAGCGCCCGCAACAAGGAGCCGAGTTCGGCGCGCCGCTCCGTGATCACGTCGAACGCCACGATGATCGCGCGAGGCTGCGGCTCGTCCAGGATCCCCGCCTGGTGAACGCCGTGAAACCCGCCCGGCGAAACCGGCCCCGACGCCGCCCCATCCTTGGCCGGCAAGACCCGCCCAGGCGCCGCCGCACCCCCGATCGGCCCGCCCCGGACGACCGCTCCCGCTACCCCGGCAACCGCCGCCCCGCGCAGAACCGCACGACGCCCCAGCCCGCTCACACCCTCCGCCCCCACACCCACTCCCCCGTTCGCACGCACGTCATCCGACAAACGCCCCGTACCGGCGTCCCTGCCCCGCCAGCGCCTGCCGCCCGTCGCCCGCACAAAATGGCGCATGGACGCGCCTTTGGACGACCTCCGCCCCGCTCGGCGATCCTCCGTCCCTGCGGTTGCCCCTCCTCCACGCTTGACCGTCTCCCTCCGCGCCAGACGACATCCGCCCACGCGCAGACCCCCGGTCCACAGCCGACGACACCCGCACCGGACTTGCCCGACCTTCGTTCCCACCCGGCGATCCCTCGTCCCTGCAGTCGTCCCTCCACACACCCGACCGCCGCCGCCCGCGTCCAACGGCACTCGCCCACACGACACTGTGGCCGCGCCCAACGACGTTCCTCGGCTTGGGCGACGACCCTTCACCTCTGCCTGATGGACTCCCGCCTGCGCTTATGGAGTCTTGTGCCAGCGAGTCCACATCTGCTTGCGCCAAGCCGGCTTCCGTCCCGGATGTCCATCCAGGTCCCCGCCCTAGCGTCGGCTCTCGGTCTTTCCTCAGCAGACCAAGGTTCATGGTCTTGTTCGGATTGCGGCGATGGTCGCGACCGACGACAGAAGCTCGACGAGTTCGCCGACGGCGCCGTCTATACGTTCGCGTTCCAAGGTGCTCAGCCGGTCCAGTGGCGTCCACTCGCCGTGCCGATGCTGTGCCTGTAGCAGGTGCGCAGTGCGGCCGAGCCAGTCGTCGATCTCGGCCAGGTCCATTTGGTCTTCGAGCAGCGGACGCAGCGGGCCGAGGACCGCGCGAGTTCCGTCGAGGTTGGCGGCGGCCGTGGCAAGCATCGTCCCGCTGCCCTGGTCGGCCTTGCCCGTCAACTCGAACTGGAGCGTGTTCTCGAGGATCTCGTGGGCGCGCAGCCCGAGGTCGCCAGCGTCGATCTGCTCGCGTGGGAAGTCGTCCCGCAGGGACTCGACGTCAGAGGCGAGGCGGTCGGCCCAGGCACGCAGGGACGCCGGCGGATCACCATGCCACAACCCGTACTCCACCCGATGGAACCCGGTGAAACCGGCATCGTGGACACCCTTCGGCAGCCCCGCCGGACGACCGTCGATCTTGTCGGCGAAGTCGCCGAACGTCCCGTAGGCGGCGCCGAGTCGCTCGTAGGCGAGGTGCGCGGGCAGCCATGCCGCGCGCGCCGCGTCCAGGTCGCCCGACCGGACGGCGTCGCGCAACTCGTCCGTGCGGGTCTCCAGCGTGCCGAGGCCATGGGACACGTAAGCCCGGTAAGCGCGCAGTGCCGGATACAGATCGTTGCGCGTGATCGGCCGGACGCCGCGTGCTCCCCCGGCCGCGCCGGTCACCACGACGTCCGACCCCACCGTGATGGACGAGGCGTCCGCCGCTCGGCATGTGACCCGGTATGTCCCGGCCGCGAGTCTGACGTGCAGTGGACGGGTCGTCCCCGGCCCTACGTCCTCCACCTCCGCGAAGACCGCCCCGCCCGAGACGACGGTGACATCTACCGCCGAGGAGTCGCCGTTGTGGACGAGCAGGGCTTGTGAGCCAGCGTGCGCATAGGGCCAGCCTTGCCCGCAATGTGACCGCCCCAACTGCACGGTGACTGCGCCGATCCCCGAGCCGCCGCCGCAGCCCGAAAGCACAGCGGCCGCAGTGACCAGACACAGCGGGACACGGCGACGCCCGCCCGTCATCCTGATCACCGCCCAGGCCGTCACTCACCTCTAACAAGCCAACGGCACCGTAGAACACGCAGCGTTATCAATCGCCGACCTACTGTCATTCGGCGCGCCGCGACAAGCAACATGGCGTCCACAGAAACGGAGGGCGCTATGGACGGCCACACTCGCGTCATGGCAGCCCAGAACAGTGCAGTGCAGCGCCGCACGGTGCAACCGCCGCACGCTGAGTGGGGCCGGCGTGCGGGGTTAGCCGAAGCGGCCGGTGATGTAGTCCTCGGTGGCCTTCTGCTCGGGGTTCGCGAAGATCTTGCTGGTGTCGTCGACCTCGATGAGCTTGCCCGGCTTACCGGTCCCGGCGATGTTGAAGAAGGCGGTGCGGTCGCTGACGCGGGCCGCCTGCTGCATGTTGTGGGTGACGATCACGATCGTGTACTGCGTCTTCAGCTTGTCGATCAGGTCCTCGATCGCGAGCGTGGAGATGGGGTCGAGGGCGGAGCACGGCTCGTCCATCAGCAGGACCTGCGGCTGGACGGCGATGGCGCGGGCGATGCACAGCCGCTGCTGCTGGCCGCCCGACAGGCCCGCGCCGGGCTTGCCGAGCCGGTCCTTGACCTCGTTCCACAGGTTGGCGCCGCGCAGCGACTCCTCGACGATCTCGTCCAGGCGGGACTTGCGGCGCACGCCGTTCAGTTTGAGCCCGGCAGCGACGTTGTCGTAGATCGACATGGTCGGGAACGGGTTGGGCCGCTGGAAGACCATGCCGACGACCCGGCGCACCGCGACGGGGTCGACGGACGAGTCGTACAGGTCCTCGTCGTCCAGCATGACCTTGCCCTCGACGCGCGCGCCCGGAATGACCTCGTGCATCCGGTTCAGTGTGCGCAGGAACGTGGACTTGCCGCAGCCCGACGGCCCGATGAACGCGGTCACCGAGCGCGGCTCGATCGTCATCGAGATGTCCTCGATGGCGTGGACGCCGCCGTAGTAGGCGTGCAACCCGGAGACGTCGATCCGCTTGGCCATGGTTGTCCTCTCTGACGGTCAGCGGCTCGTCGGCGCCGTGCGCCGGGCGACGAGGCGGGCGACCAGGTTGAGCAGCATGATGATCCCGATCAGCACGAGCGCGCCGGTCCAGGCGCGGTCGATGGAGTGCTGGCTGGGGTCGGCGGCCTGCTCCCAGATGAAGGTGGGCAGGGACGCCTGCGGTCCGTTGAACGGGTCGTTGTTGATCGCCTTGGTGAAGAAGATCGTGAGCAGCAGCGGCGCGGTCTCGCCCATGACGCGGGCGACGGCGAGCATCACGCCGGTCACCATCCCGGTCATCGCGGTGGGCAGGACGACGAAGCAGACCGTCCGCCAGCGCGGCACGCCGAGCGCGTAGGACGCCTCGCGCAGGTCGTTCGGGACGAGCTTCAGCATCTCCTCCGCGGACCTGACCACGGTCGGGATCATCAGGATCGTCAGCGACAGCGCCCCGGCGAACCCGGAGAACTGGAACCCGAACGTCAGCAGCCACAGCGCCAGCACGAACAGGCCGGCGACGATGGACGGGATGCCCGTCATCACGTCCACGGTGAAGCTGATGATCTTGCCGAGCCGCCCGTTGCCGGCGTACTCGACCAGGTAGATCGCGGTCAGGATGGACAGCGGGACGGCGATCGCGGTGGTGATCGCGACCTGCTCCAGGGTGCCGATGATGGCGTGGTAGGCGCCGCCGCCGGCGTCGCTGCCGCTGACCGCGTTCATCGAGAACTGGAAGAACGTGAGGTCGAGCCGCTTGGCGCCGTTGACGGCGACCGTCCACAGCACCGACACCAGCGGGACGAGCGCGAGCGCGAACGCCAGATAGACCAGCCCCTGGACGAGCCGGTCCTTGAATCTGCGGGCGGGCGACACCGAGGTCAGGCTCCCCGAGCCCGTGGACGCCGGGCCGCTGGACGCCGGGCCCTTGGACACCATGGTCACGCGAACTCCTTCCGGCGCGCGACGACCGCGCGGGCGGCGATGTTGACGACCAGGGTGATCACGAACAGCACGAGACCGGAGGCGATCAGCGCGCCGCGTCCGGTGACGGACGCCTCGGCGAAGCTGTTGGCGATGTTCGCGGCGAACGTCGCGCCGCCGTTCTCCAGGATGTGCCAGTTGATGCCGGGCACGAACGTCAGCACCATCGCGACGGCGATCGTCTCGCCCATCGCGCGGCCGAGGCCGAGCATCGACGCGCCGATCATGCCGGACCGCCCGTACGGCAGCACCGCCAGCCGGATCATCTCCCAGCGGGTCGCGCCGATGGCCAGGGCCGCCTCCACGTTGGCACGCGGGACCTGCAGGAACACCTCCCGGGAGATGGACGAGATGATCGGCAGGATCATGATCGCCAGCACCACCGAGGCGGTGAAGATCGAGTTCTTGCCGGGGCTGTCGCCGCCGAACAGCGGGATCCAGCCGAGCGCGCCGTTGAGGAAGGCGCTGATCCCCTCCATGTGCTGCGACAGGAACGCGAGGCCCCACAGCCCGTACACGATGCTGGGGACGGCGGCGAGCAGGTCGACGACGTAGCCGAGCCCGGACGCCAGCCGCCGCGGCGAGTAGAACGAGATGAACAGCGCGATCCCGATCGCGACCGGCGTGGCGATGAGCATCGCGAGCAGCGACGAGATCACCGTGCCGAACGCGAGCTGGGCGATGCCGAACTCCGGCGGCGAGGCGTTCGGGTTCCACGTCTGGCTGGTGAGGAAGTTCGCCTCGTTGTCCTGGAGGGCCGGGACCGCCTTCCACACGAGGAACGCGGCGATCGCGGCCACGATCGCCAGCACGGTGATGCCGGAGCCGCGGGCCGCGCCGGCGAAGATCCGGTCGCCGGCCCGTCCGGTGCCCATCGGCGCGCCGGCGCGCTCCCGGGCGGCCGCGTGCGCCCCGACGCCGGTCTCGGTGGTCATGGGGGAACCTCCTTGGATGGAACCCACTCCGGCCCCGCCGCCGAGGTCGTCGGCGGCGGGGCTGGAGGTGCGGTCGCGTGCCGTCAGGACAGGGCCTTCACGGACGCCTGGACCTTGGTGAGCACGCTCTGCGGCAGCGGCGCGTACCCGAGGCCGGTCAGGATCTTCTGGCCGTCCGCGCTGGAGGTGTAGGTCAGGAAGGACTTGACGAAACCGGCCTGCTCGGCGGGCAGCCCCTTCTCACAGGCGATCTCGTAGGTGACGAGGACGATCGGGTAGGCGCCCGGCTCCTTCGTCGCGTAGTCGATCTCCAGCGCGACGTCGTTGCCGGTGCCGGTGACCTTCGCGCCCGCGACGGCCTTGGACGCGCTCTCCGGCGACAGCTCGGTGTACTCGCCGGCGCCGTTCTTCACGTGCGCGGTCTGCAGCTTGTTGTTCGTCGCGTACGACATCTCGACGTAGGAGATGGCGCCCTCGGTGCTCTTCACCTGGCTGGTGACGCCGTCGGACTTGGCGGCGCCCTGGCCGGTGGAGTTCGGCCACTTCTTGGCCTTCTCCCACGTCCAGACGTCCGGCACGACGGTGTGCAGGTAGTTCGTGAAGTTGTCGGTCGTGCCCGACTCGTCCGAGCGGTAGACCGGCTTGATGTCGGACGACGGGAGCTTGGCGCCCTCGTTCTCCGTGGCGATCGCCGGGTCGTTCCACTTGGTGATCTTGCCGGAGAAGATCTTGGCGATGCTCTCGGGGGACAGCTTCAGCCCGTCCGCGCCCGGCACGTTGTAGACGACCGCGACGGGGCCGACGACCATCGGCAGGTTCAGCGCGCTGCCGCCCTCGCAGCGCTTCTGCGCGGCGGCGGCCTCCTCCGGCTTGAGCGCGGAGTCGGAGCCGGCGAACGACACCTGCCCGCTGGTGAACGCCTGGATGCCCGCCCCGGAACCGCTCGGGTTGTAGTTCAGGTTGGCGCCCGCGCACTTGCTCGCGTAGAGCTTCGTCCACTCCTCGATCGCGTTCTTCTGCGCGCTCGATCCCGCCGCGTTGACGCTGGCCTTCGCGCAGTCGATGTCGCCTGCCGGCGCGCTGCTCGAGCTCGCCGTCGTGTTGTTGTCGCTCCCGCAGGCGGACAGGGCCAGCGCGCCCGCGACGACCACACCGCCCAGGGCGGCGAGTCGGGAACCGTTCTTCACCGGAGGGTCTCCTCTTAGTTTCGTCGGCCGGGGTCCCCTCGTCCCGGCCTCGGCCGGACGTCGGGTTCGCCGTCGAGTGCGACGCTAGGCAGGCGAGGTGACCAGCCGCCCCGCTCCAGGTGAACGGCAGATGAACGGAGCCGTGCACGACCACGAAGAATGCCCCGATTTGCCATGGACGCTGGGTTAACAGCGCAGCTCACACAATCAAAAACCCGGTCGAGACACGCTCAACCGGGTTTGCGAACGCCCGAACGCGGGCAGTCGGCCGGGCCGCCGACAGGGTTAGGCGTACATGACGTCCACGGCGTATCTGGTGAAGCCGAGGGACTCGTAGAGGCGGACGGCGGCGACGTTCGATTCGTCCACGTAAAGCATGATCTGGTCCATGCCGGTGTCGCGCAGGTGATGCAGACCGCGCAGCGTGAGGGTGCGGCCCAGGCCGAGGCCCTGCGCGTCGGGGTCGACTCCGACCACGTACACCTCGCCGATCCTGCCGGGGTGGACCTTCGTCCAATGGAAGCCGGCGAGCCGCCCGTCGCGCTCGGCGAGGAAGAAGCCCGCCGGGTCGAACCAGTCCTCGGCCTCGCGCTCGCGGACGTCGTCCATCGTCCAGGCGCCCTGCTCGGGGTGGTCGGCGAAGGCGCGGGCGTTGACGTCCAGCCACGCCCGCTCGTCCTGGCCTGGCTCGAAGGCGCGGAGGGTCACCCCGTCCGCGACGCGCGTCTCCGGCAGCGGATCGGACGCGGGGCGCCGCAGCTGGAACAGCGCGCGGACCCGCGCCATCCCCGCCGAGTCCGCCAGCGCGGCGGCGGCCGGAAGATCGCCGTGCGCCCACACCCGCAGCGGGCCGCCCGCCTCGTCCCGCAGTGCCCGGAGCAGTGCGCGCCCGTGCCCGCGGCGCCGGTGGTCCGGGTGGACGACCAGCTCCCCCGCCGCGGGCTCGTCGCCGCTCGCGGGGTCGAAGTGCGCATAGGCCACGAGCGCTCCGCCGTCGGTGACCGCCAGGCCGGGGCGTCCGCCGCGCAGCGCCAGCAGCGCGTGCTCGGACAGCGGCCCCACACCGTCGGCCCGCTCGGCCGCGTCCGCCAAGGCCAGCGCCTCGGCGGCCTCGTCATCACCCAGCGTCCCGCGCGCCCGCAGCTCACTCACGTCCGCAACCCTATGCGGCGGGACGAACCGGCCGCTCGTCCGGGCCTCGCCCAGTGTCCTGATCGATTTGTCACAGAAACGTCACCGTGTCGCCGGGAACCGTATGCCGGGCGAACCTACCGTCCACAGAATGACTCGACGACGCACCATCCTGGCCTGCGCCGCGGCGGGGCTGACGGTCGTGGGACTGGCGGCGCAACCGGCCGCCGCCCGTCCCGCACCGACCGCGTCCGTGCGCCTGCTCGCCCTCAACGACTTCCACGGCAACCTGGAACCGCCGTCCGGAAGCTCGGGGAGGGCGATCGACGAGAACGGCGACACCGTCCTCGCCGGCGGCGCCGCCTACATCGCGGCCCACCTCAAGCAGCTGCGGAACCGCGACACCCTCACCGTCGCCCAGGGCGACCTGATCGGCGCCTCGCCGCTGATCTCCGCCGCCTACCACGACGAGCCGTCCGTCCAGTTCATGGGGGACATCGGCGTGACGGCGTCGGCGGTCGGCAACCACGAGTTCGACGAGGGCTACCAGGAGCTGCTGCGCATCCAGAACGGCGGCTGCCACCCCGTCGACGGCTGCTCCCCCGAGGGCGAGTGGCGCGGCGCGAAGTTCGACTACCTCGCCGCCAACGTGCTGAAGAAGCGCGGCCACCGCGAACGCCCGATCCTGAAGCCGTGGACGATCCGGCGCATCAACGGCGTCCGCGTCGGGTTCATCGGCGTCGTCACCAAGACCACCCCGAGCATCGTGACCGCCGAGGGCATCAAGGGCCTGAGGTTCGACGACGAGGTCGCCGCCGCGAACCGGGCCGCGCGCGAGCTGAAGCGCCGGCACGTCCGCGCGATGGTGCTGCTCGTCCACGAGGGCGACCAGGTCCAGCCCGGGACCCGCCCCGACCAGTGCGGCATCATCCCCGGCGCCGGGTCGCGCATCGCGCAGGAGGCCGACCCCGAGATCGACATGGTCCTTTCGGGCCACACGCACCAGCAGTACCTCTGCTCGGTCAAGGACCCGGACGGGCAGCCGCGCCTGTTCTCCTCCGGCTCGTCCTTCGGCCGCGTGATCACCGAGGTCAACCTCAAGGTGAACCGGCGGACCGGCGACATCATCCGCTCGTCCGTGAAGGCCGACAACCACGTCGTCACGCGCGACATCGCGCCCGACCCGGCGACGGAGAAGTTCGTCCAGACCTGGAAGGACCGCGTCGCCACCATCGCCGACAAGCCCATCGGCAAGATCACCGCGGACCTGACCCGCACGCCGTCCGCCGCGGGCGAGACCCCGCTCGGCGACGTGATCGCCGACGCCCAGCTCGCCGGCACGCGGGACCTCGGCGCGCAGGTGGCGCTGATGAACCCCGGCGGCGTCCGCACCGACCTCACCTACGCGGCGAGCGGCTCGGAGGGGGACGGCGTCGTCACCTACGGCGAGGCGTTCGCCGTCCAGCCGTTCAGCAACGTGATGGGCGTGACGTCCCTGACCGGCGCGCAGCTCGACGCCCTCCTGGAGCAGCAGTGGACGTCCGCGGGCGAGAAGATCCTCCAGCCGTCGGCGAACCTGCACTTCACCATCGACCGCTCCAAGCCCGTCGGCGACCGCGTGTCCGCCATCACGGTCGACGGCGCCCCCGTCGACCCGGCGGCCACCTACAAGGTCGCGGCGAACAACTTCCTCCTCGGCGGCGGTGACGGCTTCACCGTCTTCACCGAGGGCACCGGCCAGGTCCTCGGCGCCATTGACCTGGACACCTTCGTCGCCTACTTCAACGCCCAGGGCGCCGTCCCGCCCCCGCCCCTCACCCGCATCTCCGGCCAGTAACCCCCGGTGACCACGAAACGGCCCGCCGCCCCGGGAGGGACGGCGGGCCGTTCCGCTGGATCAGGCGTCCGTCGAGAGGGCGTCCGTCGAGACGGCGTCCGTCGAGACGGCGTCCGTCGAGATCATGCGCCGAAGAAGTGGACGACGTAGTAGACGACCGCGGCGACCGCGGCGGCGGCGGGCATGGTGAGGACCCAGGCCACCAGGATGTTGCCGGCGACGCCCCAGCGGACGGCGGACAGCCGCTTGGTGGCGCCCGCCCCCATGATCGCCGACGTGATCGTGTGGGTGGTGGAGATTGGAGCGTGCCAGATGAACGCGGTGGTGTAGAGCACGATGGAGGCCGTCGCCTCGGCGGCGAAGCCCTTCGGCGGATCGACCTCGATGACCTTGCGGCCGAGCGTGCGCATGATGCGCCAGCCGCCCGCGTACGTCCCGGCGGAGAGCGCGCCCGCACAGACGATGATCACCCACCAGGGCACCGTGCTGCCGTCCGCGTGCCCGGTGGTGACGAGCGCGAGGACGATGATGCCCATCGTCTTCTGGGCGTCCTGCAGGCCGTGCCCGAGCGCGAGCGACGCCGCGGACATGGTCTGCGCGATGCGGAACCGGCGGCCGACCCGGGACGGATTGGCGCGCCGGAAGATCCACAGGATCGCGACCATCACCATGTAGGCGAGGCAGAACCCGACGACGGGCGACGCCACCATGGGGATCGCGACCTTGTCGACGACGGTGGACCAGTTCACCGACGACAGCGACGCCAGCCCGGCGCCGACGACGCCGCCGATGAGGGCGTGCGAGGACGACGACGGCAGCCCGAAGTACCAGGTGATGAGGTTCCAGGTGATCGCGCCGAGCACGCCGGCGGCGACCACGGTGAGCCCGTGCAGGCCGTCCGGCGGGGTGATGACCTCGCTGACGGTCTTGGCGACGCCCACGCCGAGCAGGGCGCCGATCATGTTCATGGCGGCGGCCATGCCGAGCGCGACGCGCGGTGTCAGCGCGCGGGTGGAGACCGCCGTGGCGATCGCGTTGGCCGCGTCGTGGAAGCCGTTGGTGTAGTCGAACACCAGCGCCACGATGACGACCAGGACGAGGACGGCCATCTGGGCGTCGCTGCGGAGCCCGAGCGCGCCGCCCAGCATGACCAGCAGGATGCCGGCCAGCAGCAGCAGCCAGGCCCGGCCGGTGACCCGGCGCGTGGCCTGCTCCCCAAGGGAGGCCGCATCATCCTCCGGGGAGGGTTCCCGGGTGGCGGTCACGCCGGGATCCTTGGCTGCGCTCATGATTCCTTGACCGCGATGGTCTCGACGGTGTTGGCGACGTGCTCGAAAGCGTCCGCCGCGTCCTCCAGCCGGTCGATGACCTGCTTCATCTTCAGCACCGTCAGCGTGTCGTACTCGCCGCTGAACAGCTGCGCGAGCAGCTTGCGGTACACCTGGTCGCCCTGGTTCTCGAGCCGGTTGATCTCGATCCAGTACTCGTTGAGCTCCTTCATCGAGCGCAGCCTCGGCATGGCCTCGGCGGTCAGCTCGGCGGCCCGTTCGAGGACCTCGACCATCGCGACGATGCCCTTGGGGAACTCCTCGATCTTGTAGAGGACGACGAGGTCCGCCGCCTCCTCCATCTCGTCCATGACGTCGTCTATGGTCGACGCCAGCTGGTAGATGTCCTCGCGGTCGAAGGGCGTGATGAACGTTTCGTTCAGCCGCCGCATGATCGCGTGGGTGCATTCGTCGCCCGCATGCTCGCAGGCACGCATCTTCTCCGCGATCGCCGCCCGGTCGGCGCCGTCGCTGATGAGTTCCACGAGAAGCCTGGCGCCGGTGACCAGGTTGTTCGCCGAGTCGGTGAACATGTCGTAGAAGCTGTCCTCACGCGGCGTGAGACGCAAGCGCACGTCGTTCTCCTGATGTGCTGGAACAGTCCGCAGAGGATCGTAGGCGCTACCCGCCGTAAAAAGAACCTTTGCCCCAGCTTCGGCTGGTGTCACCCATCCTCTCACCTCCAAGATTGCCCTAGATCACCAGGTACATACCCCTTGCAGGCTGCCCTATCTGGCGCGATGCCCGCCGGTTCGGCGTCCGGCGGCGTCCCATGGCGGTCACCTGCGGCGGCGCGCCCGGCGGGGCGTGAGATTCGTTACACCACTCCGCGTGGCCGCCCGCCGGGCGGCGGCCGGACGGCGGCCGGGCAGCGCCCGAGCGGCGGCCTGGCAGCGGCCGGGCGGCGGGCCTGCGGGCCGTCGGGGCTGGAAATGGCGAACCGGGGACGCCTCGAATCGGCGTCCCCGGAACCTGCGAGCCCGCGGGAACTAGTCCTGCGGCGTGAGCTCGCGACGACCGGCAGCGTCGGACCGAACCCCGAGCACCATGTCGATTTCCGCGACGGTCAGCGGCCGCTCCGCCGCCGCCACCGCACTGAGCATCTCGGCATAGAGTTCGATCTCGTCCAGCGCGACACGGTCGTGGACGCGCAGATCGAGATACTGGCGCACCGCGTCCACCTCCGTTCTTCCCCCACACCCAAGTTCGAGGCTACGCTTCCGGCCTCGACGGGCACATGACCCAAGAGGGCCATTCGCGGACCACCTTGCCCCCTGGTCTTCCCGGGTGATGCCCATCTGATGCCACCGTCCCGCCTGAAGGAGACACGTCCCGCCCGGACGGGACGCGGCCCAGGATCAGCCGCCCGCCCGGAAGTCCCCGAGGAGCTGCTCAAGCGGCGTTTCGGGCAGGTCGCGGGCGCTCAGCCGGGCCACGGTCGCGGCGTTGACGTCGGCGCCCGCCAGCCGGGCCGCCTGCCGCGCCACCGTCTGCTCGAACAGCGCGCGGACGGTCCGGGCGTAGGCGAACCGGGGGTCCTCGCGCATCCCGGCCAGCCGGGACAGCAGCTCGACGCGCAGCTCCTCGTCCAGCATGTAGAGATCGCGTTCGGCGTAGCTCTGGAAGAGCCGCACCATGTCGCGGTCGCCCATCCCGGTGAACTCCAGGACCCGGCCGAACTCGGCGCGGAACGCGGGGTTGCCCGCGAGGAACCCCTCCATCTCCGCGGCCGGGCTGGAGCAGACGACGATGAACCGGCCCTCGCCCATGCGGCGCAGCAGTTCGCCGACCACGGCGGGCGTCCGGTCGAGCCGGTACGCCTCCTGGATGAGCAGCACGCCGCCGAGCGCCTGGTCGACCATGGCGGCGACCCGGTTGCGCGTGTCGACCTGGTCGCGTCCCGCCAGGTGGACGGGACGGCACGCCACCACATGCCCGGACCGCAGCAGCCCCAGCGCCGCGTAGACGCCGCCCACGAGCCCCGCCACGGTCGTCTTGCCCGTGCCGGGCGGGCCGGTGAACACCAGGTGCCGGACGTCGCCGCCGGACACCCCGTACCGGGCCCGGTCGGCGGCGAGCGCGGCCTCCTCGGCCAGCTCCCGCACCGCCGCCTTGACGTCGTCCAGCCCGGTGAGGTGGTCGAGTTGCCGCAGGTAGCCGTCGATGTCGCCGGGCGGACGCAGCGCAGGCTCGATGCCCTCCGCGACGCCGGCGAGGTCGTCGGGGGTGAGGACGAGCCGGTCGTGGGACGCCCCGGCGCGCTCCATGTTCCGCTGCGCCGCCTGGTCCAGGTACGCCTCGACGAGCCGGGCGTTGACCAGGTCGCCGGGCCCGCGGAGCCGCTCCAGGTCCGCCCGGACGGTCTCCAGCGCGGACGCGCCGATCGTGACGCGCCGCTCGTCCGCCAGCAGGTGCAGCAGCGTCATCCGGTTGTCGAGGTCGCTGAAGTCGGGCAGCCGGTGGACGCGGAACGCCTGCACGAGCTTCGGATGCTCCTGCAGCAGCCGCCGGTACGCGCGCGGCTCGCACGTCGCGATCACCGGCGTCGTGTTCACCGGGTCGCGGCGGGCGCGGCGCACCGCGCCGACGACGGCGCCCGGATCGGCCGCGTCGTTGATCGCGACGTCCAGCCGCTCGAACAGGATCACCGGGCCGGGCTGGGCGAGGATCTGCCCGATCCGCTCCGGCGGCGCGTTCCGGACGTCCTCGGCGTCGTGCGCGCGGATCGACCCGTCGCCGAGGCCCGCGTTCGCCAGCGTCAGCGCGATCATCCGGGACAGCCTGCGCTGCCCCGAGTGCGGGTCGCCGACCAGCAGCACGCCCGGCAGGCCCGACTTGATCGCGCTGGGCGCGCCGTCCACCCGGGTCGCCTCGAACTGGCCGCCGCTCGGCGCGTTCCACTCCTCGGCCTGCGCGCGGACGTCGGTGAGCAGGACGGACGCGTCGTGCTCCGCGTAGAGGAACGCGAACCCGAACCGCTCCAGGACGCGGCGGGTGCTGCGGTCGCTCGGCGGCGGGATCTCGTCGACGGGACGTTCCGGGGACGGCGTGTCGTCCAGGAAGTCGAAGTCGCCGACCATCGTCTTGGACATGACCCTCGTCCCCGGAGGGTTCGCTCCCGGGCCGCCCGCCGGCACGGGCGGCGGGGCCGCGTCGTCCTCCAGGTCTCCGGGACCGAGGATGCGCGTGCCGGGCGGCTGGTTCGGCGCCGGGCCGCCCTGCTGGGGCGGGCCGGGCTGCGCGGGCTGCGGGGACACCTGGCCGCCTTCGACGCGGGTCGAGTAGGCGTCGAACGCCGTCGCCATCGGCTCGGCCAGGCCCTGCTGACGCACCGGATCCGCCGACGCGGGCTGGTTCGGCGCTGGCTGGTTCGACGCCACGGGCTGATTCGGCGCGGGCTGACTCTGAGGCGGCTGGACCGGCGGCTGGACGGGCTGCTGGACGGGCGGTTGCGGTGGGGCGGCGCCGGCCGGCTGGTAGCCGAGCTGCGTGTAGGGCGGCGCGAAGTCCTCGTCCACCTCCTCCTCGGGCGGCGAGAAACCGCCGAGCTGCGGGTCCGGCTGCGGAGCCGGCGCCGGGTCCGCCTGCACGGGCTCCGGCGGAGGCGGCGCCGGACTCTGCATGGGTGCCGGGTTCTGCATCGGCGCAGGACTCTGCATCGGCGCGGGACTCTGCATGGGGGCGGGCTGTGGCGGGGCGGCGGGGCGCTGGAAACCGAGTTCGGTGTAGGGCGGCGCCGCGTTGGCCTCGTCGTCCTCGCCCGCGGAACCGCTGATGAGCGGGTCCGGCGAGGCGAACGCGGCCTGCTGGCCGTGCCCCGGCATCTGGTCGTGCGCCGGCATCTGATCGTGCCCCGGCGCGGCGGCCGGGCCGGGCGCGTTCTCCCAACCGGGCTGCGCGGGCGGCTGCACGAACGGCCGGTCGGGCCCGGACGGCGTCCCCTGCGGCTGCGGCGGCGTCCCCGGCGCGAGGCCGGGCTGGCTCTGCATGCCGAACGGCGCCGGCTGCGCGGGCGCGGGATTCGGCGGCGGCGTGGCCGGCACCGGGGAGGCGGTGGTGGCGCGGGCCCGGTTGCGGCCGACGATCCCGGCGATGATCGCGGTCGGGACGGGGAAGCCGCGCGGCCGCGCGGGCATCCCGCCGAGCCGGCACCAGGCCAGGTCGACCTCGTACATCGCGGCCAGCAGCGACTCGGCGCCCGGCCCGGACCCGGCCGCCGACCGCAGCGGCTCGGGAAGGCGCATGTCCTCGGGCCAGAGGCGGCGCAGCGGATGCCCCTTCTGCTCCGCCACCGCCTGCACCGTGTACCGGATCTCCGGGTCGAGCCACGGCACGATCGTGCCCACCATGTCCTTGCGGACGACGTTGAGGTCGGCGGCGAGCAGCGCGGCGGCCACCAGGCGGGGCTCCAGATAGGCCGGGTCCACCGGATCGCCCGACAGCTCCGCGATCAGCTCGCTGAGCGTGTAGAAGGCGTGCCGGAAGTTGTCCCCCGGCGAGCTCTCGTTCCGCAGCGAGGGGACCAGGTTCGGCGGGCACCGGGTGAGCCACTGCTGGACGATCGCCTGGTCCCCGTACGGCAGCGCCCCGTAGTCGACGGTCGGGTTGGCGAGCGTGGTGCCGAGGATGGCGAGCAGCGCGTCCGCCCGCACCTGGAACCGGACGTCCTCGCGGAGCGCGCTGGCGACGGCCCACATCGTCCGCAGGACGACGACCGCCGCGTCCACCCGGCTGGCGCGCAGCCGTTCGGCGTACAGCGCGACGAGCGACTCGAGGGTGGGCGGGGTGAGCCAGCGGGGGCCGTCCACGTCCGGGAGGGGCCTGGCGCGGTACGGCTTCCAGAGGTCGAGCATCTGCGCGTCGAGCCGCGCGTCGAACGCGGGGGCGGCCGAGCACCACAGCATCACGCCCCACGCGGCGGCGACGGTGGACGGCGTCTCGGTCGTGAAGTCGGGCCACCGGTGCGGGTAGTCGGGCGCGGGCAGCACGGCCGCCGATTCCAGCGTCGACCGGACGCGCGACGTCAGTTGCGTCGCGAACCCGTGCCCGACGAACGGCAGCCCCGACGGCGGGTCGTAGCCGAAGTCGGGCCCGGCCGGGACGACGTGCGGCGGCAGGTTGGGCACCTGCCCGACGCCCTGCTGCGCCGACCGCGCCGCCATCCGGACGGCGGGCGTGCGGGGCGGCGGGCACAGGTACCACTGCCCGTCGGACGGGTGCAGCCGGTACCAGCGGGCCCACGCGCCGAACAGCCACCACGTCCCGTCCGGGAGGACGAGCATGCGGCCGCCGATGGCGTGGTGCCGCTGCTGCGGGGGCGCCGTCGGCCACCACGCGGCGGCCACCATCGCCCGCGTGTCGCGCTCCGCCCCCGTGAACGGATCCGCGGCGTACGGATCCTGCCCCCGCTGCGGGCTGGGCGGCGGAGCACTGCCATAGCCCGGTCCCCACACCACGAAGGTCATCGTAGTCAGGAGAAATCGCCCGGGGCCTGCCTGACCGGCGCAGAAGCCGTATCGCCGCAGGTCAGCGGGGCCCTAAACCGGGCTTGACGGTGGGCCGGGGGCGGGCGGGGGCCCGGCGTTGGCCGGGGTCACTCCCACGCGGCGGCGCGGTGCTTGGCGGCCTTCTCCATGTAGATCGTCGGGGTGTGCTCCAGGACGAGCCGGTCGCCGTCGTTCAGCTCCCGGACGACCTTGCCGGGCGTCCCGGCGACGAGCACCCCGGACGGGATCTTCTTGCCCGGCGGCACCAGCGCGCCGGCGGCGATCAGCGTCCCCGCCCCGATCCGGGCGCCGTTCAGCACGATCGCGCCGATGCCGATGAGCGCGCCGGTCTCGACGTGCGCGCCGTGCACCATCGCCTTGTGGCCGAGGCTGACCCGGTCCTCCAGGATCGCGGGCATCCCCGGGTCGCAGTGCAGGCAGGACAGGTCCTGGATGTTGCACTCGTCGCCGACGACGATCTCCTCGTCCTCGGCGCGCAGCACCGAGCCGTACCAGACGCTGGCCGCGCGGCCCAGCGTCACCCGCCCGACGACGACGGCACCGGGCGCGACCCACGCCTCCGGGTCGATCTTCGGCCGGTCGTCACCCAACGCTCCGAGGTAGCTCATGCGGCCGATGCTAGGACGCGTCCCGCCCCGTCCCGGACGCCGGGTCCGCCGCCGGGTCCGCCGCCGGGTCCGCCACCGGGTCCACCGCCGGTCCGCCACCGGTCCGCCGCCCGAGAAGCGGACTTTGCCGGGATTAGATACCTTGTCGAGCCCACCCAGATGAAGAAACGGCAGCAAGAACCGCGATTCGGTTGCGCGAATGGGGTGAGCCGGACAAGAGTCGTGCTGACGTTTCCATGTGGCCCGCTCAGGCGGGTGAGGCTGTTATCGCAACCGACCCTGACGGGGTGATGACCCCCGCCAACGACCCCCAAGGCACCATGAGCAACGAAGCCGAGATCCTCCCGAACCTCCTCCAAGACGAGTCCTTCGAGATCGTGATGCGCGGCTACAACCGCCGTCAGGTCGACGACTACATCGCCCGCGCCCTGCAGAAGCACCGCGAACTGGAGGCGCGGCTCGCCCGCGCCCAGGACGACGGCGAGCGCCTCCGCCGCGAGATGGCCGAACTCCGGGAGGCGCGCAAGCCCACCGGCGACGACCTGAGCGACCGGCTCCGCCAGATCATCAACCTCGCCGAGGACGAGGCCCAGGACAAGGTCGCCCAGGCCGAGGCCAAGGGCGCCGAGATCCGCGAGGACGCCGAGCACGAGTCGAAGCGGATCATCGACGACGCCCGCGCGCACGCCGACAAGAACCTCGCCCAGGCGCAGGACAAGGCCGACCACGTGCTCGCGTCCGCCAAGAAGGAGTCGGACAGCGTCCTGTCGTCGGCCAAGCAGGAGGCCGAGCAGACGGTGACGAGCGCGCGGCTGGAGGCCGAGCGCACCCTCACCGCGTCCGAGCGCCGCGCCAGCGTGATCAACGAGGGCGCCACGCAGCGGCTCACCGCGCTGACCAAGAACCACACCCAGGCCCTGCAGCGCCTCACCGAGATCAGCGACACGCTGCACCGGCTGCTCACGGTCGAGAACGAGGCCGGACCGCTGGAGAAGATGGTCGAGGACGCCGTCCGGCAGAGCGCCCCGCGCAAGCAGGCCCCGCCCGCCGCACCCGCGCCCGCGCCCGCCGCCGCGAAGCCGGCCCACGCACCGGCCCCGGCAGCCGCCAAGCCCGCCCAGGCCCCGGCGCCCAAGCCGGCCTCGGCCGCCCCGCCGGCGGCCCCGGCGATGAAGAAGCCCGAGCCCCCGGCCGCCGAGAACCCGGCCCCGCCCGCGCCGCCCGCTCCGCCCGCGCCGCCGCAGCCCAAGCCCGTCCGCCCGGCCGAGGACGCCGCCCCGCACCAGCCCCCGTCCCCGCCCCAGCAGCCCCGGGGCCCCATCGAGTTGTAGCTGCAGCTGTCCCTGGGGCGACCTCCTGGAACCCCCGCCGCGACGCAGGCGGGTCGGCCGGCCTGCGGGCGCAGAGCGCCCTCCGGCCGCCCGGCCCGTGATCGGTGGCTGAGGTCCCCGTCCAAAGGGGTCGCTTAGGATCTTTCGGATGAGCAAGCGGAAACACGCGCGGGGTGGGACCGTCCGGCCGGTCAGGTTCCTGGGGGATCCCGTGCTCCGGACCGAGTGCGACCCGGTGCGGACGTTCGACGCCTCCCTGGAGCGCCTCATCGACGACATGTTCGTGACCATGTACGACGAGGACGGCGCCGGGCTGGCGGCGAACCAGATCGGGGTCGGCCTGCGGCTGTTCGTGTACGACTGCGAGGACGACAAGGGACGCCGGCACATCGGCCACGTCGCCAACCCGGAACTGGTGGCCGCCGACGGCGAGCAGCTGATCGAGTCGGAGGGCTGCCTGTCCCTGCCCGGCCTGCGGTTCGAGACGCCTCGCCACGCGCACGCCGTCGTCGAGGGCGTCGACATGAAGGGCAGGCCCGTCCGCGTCGAGGGCACCGGCTACTTCGCGCGCTGCCTCCAGCACGAGTGCGGCCATCTGGACGGCGGCGTCTACATCGACGTCCTGTCCGGGGACGCGCGCCGCGAGGCGATGCGGGCCATCCGCGCACTTCAGCGGTGACCGGGTAGCACTCAACCGATCCTCTGCGGGTATTCAGCGGACGTTCAGGTTCGGCTGGAATCCTCTGCGATGATGTGGAGGGGGACTGGGCAAGTGACTGAGCGGCAGGCGAACGGCAGCGGCAAGGCGGCGACGGCGGAGGCGACCCTGCTCGTCGTCGAGGACGAGCCCAACATCCTGGAGCTCCTGGCCGGCAGCCTGCGCTTCACCGGGTTCGACGTGGTCACGGCGACCAACGGGGCGGACGCGGTGCAGTCGGCGCGGCGGCACCGTCCCGACCTGATCGTCCTGGACGTGATGCTGCCCGACATCGACGGGTTCGACGTCGCGCGGCGGCTGCGGTCCGGCGGCGACCACACCCCGGTGCTGTTCCTCACCGCGCGCGACGCGGTGCAGGACCGCATCAAGGGGCTGACGATCGGCGGCGACGACTACGTCACCAAGCCGTTCAGCCTGGAGGAGGTCATCGCCCGCATCCGGGCGGTGCTGCGCCGGTTCCGCGGCGGCGCGGCCGAGCCGCCGCCCCGGCTGGTGTTCGCGGACGTCGAGCTCGACGAGGACAGCCACGAGGTGTGGCGCGGCGGCCGCGCGATCCAGCTGTCGCCGACCGAGTTCAAGCTGCTGCGGTACTTCATGGCCAACGCGGGGCGCGTCGTGTCCAAGGCGCAGATCCTCGACCATGTGTGGAACTACGACTTCCGCGGCGACGCGGGGATCGTCGAGTCGTACGTGTCCGCGCTGCGCCGCAAGGTGGACAACGCCGAGCCGCGCCTCATCCACACCCTGCGCGGTGTGGGGTACGTCCTGCGCGAGCCGTCGAGATCGGGCTGATGGCCCCCCGCGTCCCGGCGTCCGCTCCGGCCGTCCCCGGGGCGCCGGAGCCGGGCGGCGGCGTCCCCGCCGGCCGGCGGTCCCCGTCGCCGCGCCGCGCGCTCGCGCGGCTGTGGGGGCGGACGTCGCTGCGCGTCAAGCTGATCGCCGGGATGCTCGTCCTGGTCACGTTCGGGATGACGGTGATGAGCGCGGCGGGGGCGTCGGTGCTGCGGCAGTACCTGGTCGGACGGGCCGACGACCAGCTGCGCAGCTCGGTGGGGCGGGCGATCGAGCAGGCCGTCCCGCAGCTGCGGCGCGGCGAGACCAACATCGACGTCCGGATCCCGAGTGAGATGTACGGGCAGGTCCGCACGAACGACGGCCATGTGCTGGGGCAGAACCCGGCGTGGAGCGAGACCGGCCATCCGCGGCTCCCCGCCGACCTGCGCAGGCACATCGACCGCCCGTTCACGGTGCGCGGGACGGGCGGTTCGCAGTGGCGGATCCTGGCCGAGCCGCTCCCGGGCGGGGTGATCGTCCTCGCGTTCAGCCTGGACGAGGTGGACCGCACCGTCCAGCGGCTGGTGGTGATCGACGCGATCGTGGGCCTGCTGGTGCTCGCCGTGCTGGTGGTGCTCGGGGTCTGGGTGGTGCGGGCGAGCCTGCGCCCGCTCGCCGCCGTGGAGGCGACCGCGGGCGCGATCGCGGCCGGGGACCTGTCCCGGCGCGTCCCGCAGGCCGATCCGCGGACCGAGATGGGCCGGCTCGGCGGGTCGCTGAACACGATGCTGGGGCAGATCGAGGCGGCGTTCGGGGCGCGCGCCGAGTCGGAGGCGGCGGCCCGGCGCTCGGAGGAGACGGCGCTGCGCTCGGAGGAGACCGCGCGGCGCTCGGAGGAGCGGATGCGGCGGTTCATCGCGGACGCCAGCCACGAGCTGCGCACCCCGCTGACCGCGATCCGCGGGTTCGCCGAGTTCTACCGGCAGGGCGCGGCCCGCAGCCCCGCGGAGCTGGACCGGCTGATCAGCCGGATCGAGGAGACCGCGTCCCGGATGGGGCTGCTCGTCGAGGACCTGCTGCTGCTCGCCCGGCTGGACCGGCAGCGCCCGATCGAGCGGCGCCCGGTGGACCTGCTCGCGGTCGCCGCCGACTCTGTCCAGGAGGCCAGGGTTCTCGCACCGGAGCGCAGGATAGACCTGTCGGTCGAGGGCGGGCTGGCGTACCAGGTGCACGGGGACGAGCCGCGGCTGCGGCAGGTGATCGGGAACCTGCTGACCAACGCGATCGCGCACACCCCCGAGGGGAGCCCGGTCGAGGTGCGGCTGACGTCCGGCACGCTGCGCGACGCCCCCGCCGCCGTCATCGCGGTCGCCGACCGGGGTCCCGGCCTCTCCCCCGAGCAGGCCGAACGCGTCTTCGAACGGTTCTACCGCGCGGACGAGGCCCGCTCCCGCGACTACGGCGGCGCCGGCCTCGGCCTCGCCATCGTCGCCGCGCTCGTCGCCGCCCACGAGGGCGTCGTGCAGGCCGAGTCGACACCGGGCGAGGGCGCCACATTCCGAGTAGTCCTCCCCCTGGACGACGACTAGCCCGCCCCCACCCAGCTTCCCCAGCTCCGTTGACCTGCGGCGTGTTGTTGTTTTCGACGCGCTCATAACAAC
>NZ_JBEYTW010000029.1:0-92467 GCF_040643275.1 Spirillospora sp. NPDC047418 | reverse complement strand
TCTTGCGTCACAACTCGAAGATCATCGGGCGGCTGTCCTGCGTTACGAACCGGCCGCTACCAGCTCAAATCACGATCTCGGACTGCCGTACTAGGCTCGCGCGGCGTGGCAGCCGGGTGGTTGCGGAGGCGCGGTTGCGGGCAGGGCGAATGGGGCGGTCGGCCTTTTTCGCCTTCGCTCGTCTCAACCGGCGCGAGGTCGTCTGTTACCTAAAAACCAACACATGCATGCCGACCAGTCTTTAAACATCCGAAACGGTCGGCAATTCGAGTCGCCGAGCTCCCGAGTCGTCCGTCTGGGCGTGCCGATAACCCGGAGTGAGACTTATGGCACCGGGCGGCCACCTGCGGGGTCCCATCCAGCCATCCTCGAAGACCGGCCTCGTGGCCCGCGTCTTCCGCCGGTGCAGCATGTGAACTTGGGGTCCACGCCCTCGGAAGGCGCGTGCCGAGCAGGCCGATCGCGAATTCTCCTCGTCCGCTCGCGCGAGCAGACCGACCCTCGGCCTGGCCACCTACATCTCGGTTCCATCTAGGACGTACCGCTCATTTGAGCCATACGGACCGAGGAACCGGACGCCCGAGATCGTCCATCCAGTGTGAGCAATGTTCAACGCTCCGTAGCCAAATTGACTACGATCGGCATTTACACGGTGACCGACGTGATCCCCCGGGGCGAAGATGAACCGTTTTCTGGCACATCCCAGGCTCGCCGTCCTGCTCGGCGGCTGGCTCCGCTGCACCTGCGGAGTCCTGGGCTGTACCGCGATGGCCGGCGCCATCTCCATCGGCGCGGCGGCGCATTCGGACGCCGCCGCTCAACAGGAACCCGGGCCGCGCAGGTCCGTGTCGCCGACCTGCCGCCAGGCTGTGAGCATCGGCGACTGGCACACCGCGCAGAAGTGCAAGGAGGCATGGCGCTCGATGTACGAGAGATCTCGCAGAAGGTCTGGACGTGGCAGGGACTTCCCCCGTCGGCCGCATCGACACTCCTGGAAGCCGAGGATCGAACGGGACCTGCCCCGGCCCGCACCGCCCGAGAGGCCGAGTCCGCGTGCCTCGCTGCCGAATCCTCCGAGCTCCGAGCCCGCGCGGACGAAGAGCACGCCCCACCCCGCCCCGACGTCCGCCAAACCGACTCGCACCCCCGCGCAGGTGGAGGAGGCGGAGTCGCGCCCCCCTTCGTTGCAGCCGGTTCTGCTGCTGAGTCTGCTCATCCCCGCCGCGGCGGCCATCTGCTATCCGTTCCGGCACCGTCTCTACGCCGTCGCCGCCGCGGGCGCGCTCGCCCCTTCCATCCCCGAGAATCAGGAATCAGCGACCGTCTTCGGTTACCGCCCCGCACTCGACCCGTTCGCGACCCCGGCCATGGGCCTGTCCGGCCCCGGAGCCCTCTCCACGGCACGCGTACTCGCCCTGACCGGCCTCGACGAGCACGGCGCCGACTCACTGGTCGTGATTCCGCGCCCCGACGCCACCGCCTTGTTCGGCCTGGCGGAGGACGAACTCCTCGACGACGACACGGACGGGCTGTTCATCCCCGGCAACCTCGACGCCGCCCTCGCCTACCTGGAGACGGAGCTCGCGATCCGCCGGAACACCGGCGTCACGCAGGCACGCCGGCTCCTCCTCGTAGCCGACTGCGCGCAGGAGATCGACAGGATCCAGGAACTCCTCACCCGGCACGTGGGAAGCGTCTCCGCGGTCCTCCTCGGCTCCTGGACAGGGGATCGGGCATCAGTCGACGACAGCGGCCTGGTCAGTGCCCCGCCCGCGCTGGCCGCCACCCTGCCCGACCACGTCCCGGCGCTCTCCCGCACCGAAGCCCGCGACCGCCTCCTCGCCGCCCTCGCACGGCACAAAGAAGCCAAGAAGCCATCGCCCAAACGCCGCTCATCCCCGCGCCGCCCCTGAGCACGCACCACCTCCCCATCGCCACAGCCGTCCACCCCACCCACCGCACCAGACCCCTACCGAACCCGCACCAAGCCACACTGGGCATAGCAAGCTCGGCACCCCGGCCACCACGGAGCCCAGGCCGGGCCCGATGGGGACCAGCACCAGCAAAGCAAGGCTCAGCACCCCAGCAACCACAGGGCCCAGGCCGGGCCCGAGGGGAGCCAACACCAGCAAGGCAAGGCTCGGCGCCCCGGCCACCACGGAGCCCAGGCCAGGCCCGATCGGGACCCAAAACCGGCAAAACGGGCTCGGCACCCCAGCGACCACGGGGACCGGACCAGCCGATGGGAGCCATCACGGGCAAATGCAGGCTCGGCGCCCCCGCTGCAGACCGAGCAGTGTCCAAGCCCAACTTGTTGGATCGGTGGCGTTGATCGTGGTCTGCAGTCAAGATCGACAAGGCTGTGGCCGCGGTCTTCGAGCGGCGTGGACCGCCTGTTGCGTCCAGGAGCCGCCCTCCTGTTGGCGGACGGGCGCGTCGGTGCTGCGCGGGGTCAGGAGACGGGGCACCGCCCTTGGGCCTCGATCTCAGCCCTGACCGTCACCAGGCTTCGGACAGCCCGGCTGAGGGCCGCGATGTCCGGCGGCTGGCCGGCGTCGCGGTCCACGTAGGCGGAGCAGCGCAGAATCCAGGCGTGGATGACGTCTTCGAAGTGCGCCTCGGATCGGTGCGTCCTGGTCAGGGTCAGGCGACGTTTCTCCTCGGCGATCTCGCGTCCCAGGTCGTCGTCCGCCCTCAGGGCATGGACGTCCGAGAGGGCGTAGCGGCCGAGCCTGTCCGTCGCGAGCCCGCGCTCGGCGGCGACGCGTTCGAACGTCCGGCGGGGCCATCCGAGGATCGTCGCGGCCCCGCCGGTGTCGACGGTGCCGGTGAGCGGGCCCTTCCTGGCGGAGACGACCGCCCGCACGGCTTCGGGGTCAAGCCGGTCCAGGTCGCGTATGAGGTAGACGGGATGTCCGCGGAAGCTGCTGACGACGTTGAGGGCGCCCTGGGCGACCAGGACCTCGACGTCCCGGCGCTCCACGTCGAGGCTCACCCGGACGGCCAGCATGGCGGCCGCGCGAGTGGCGCCGACCGGCGGTTCGTCGCCGAATCTCGCGATGACCTCCTTGCCCGCGTCCCGGGACTCATCGGCCACGTCGGCGGACCACTGCTCCCCGCCCAGGTCGGAGACGGGAAGGATCCCGTGCTCGAGCCCTACGCGCAACTGCCATCGGGTGAGCCCCAAGTGATCGGCGAACTGGCCGGCGCCGTACCGGGTGCGATTGATCTGCGCAGGCATTGCCCTGCCCTTCGTGCCGCGATCGACATTGACGCGACACAGCCTCGCGGACGCGACCGCGGGAGAAGAGTAGAACGCAATTCTGTGGATAACTCTCGAACGAAACTTGGCCTTATCGGGCAATTGCTCCGAATTCGAGTGTCAGCCACGCCATGCGAGGCTGGGGGCGTGAACCCTATGGATCGGCTGGGCATCGGGCTGGCGGCGCTGGGACGGCCCGCCTACATCAACGTCGGCAGGGCCGGTGAACTACCACCCGGCCGGAGCGTCGAACGGATGCGCGAGGCGACCTGGGACGTCCTCGACACGGCTTACGCCGCGGGTATCCGATGGGTGGACACGGCACGCTCCTACGGCAGGGCTGAGGAGTTCCTCGGAGCCTGGCTCAGCGCACATTCCCCAGACGGGATGACCGTGTCCAGCAAGTGGGGTTACGCCTACGTCGGCGGGTGGAAGACCGAAGCCGCGGTGCACGAGGTCAAGGAACACAGCCTCGGCCGCTACCGCGCCCAGTACACGGAGACCCGTGAGTTGCTCGACGGGCATCTGTCCGTCTATCAGGTCCACTCGCTGACCGAAGACAGCCCGCTGTTCGAGGACCTCCGCCTACAGGAGGCCTTGGCAGAGTTGCGCGCCGAAGGCATCCGCGTGGGGTTCTCGACTTCGGGCCCCAGGCAAGCTGGCACCATCCGCCGGGCGGTGACGCTGAATGTATCCGGCCAGAGGCTGTTCAGTTCCGTCCAATCGACATGGAACATCCTGGAGACCTCAGCTGAGGACGCTCTACGCGAGGCACATGAAGCGGGGCTGCATGTCCTGCTCAAGGAGGTGCTGGCCAACGGGAGACTCGCCGTGCAGCCGCCCGCTGCCGTGGAGTCCCTCGCGGCCGAACTCGGCGTGCTGCCGGACGCCGTGGCGTTGGCCGCGGCGCTCAGCAGGCCCTGGGCGGACACCGTGCTCATCGGCGCGGTCAGCCCAGCGCAACTGGAGTCGAACCTAGTGGCATCGAGAGTGTCCCTGGACGACCGTGAACTAGGGGTGCTGGCAGATCTGAGCGTCCCCCCGGAGCGTTACTGGGCCGAGCGGAGCGCACTGCCCTGGACCTGAGCGCATGGTTGCCGGACGAGCGTCCGCCTCATGGCACGATTGAGCACGCCCCACCATGATCGGATCTCCGTGCCCATGCAGTCAGACCCTCCCGAGATGATCGGCCCCTACCGTGTGGTCGGCCGGCTGGGCACCGGCGGGATGGGCGAAGTGTTCCTCGGAGCGTCGCCCAGCAGGCGCCTCGTCGCCGTGAAGGTCATCCGTTCGGAACTTCTGGACGATCCCCGGTGGCGGGCGAGGTTCCGCCGTGAGGTGACATCGGCGCGCTCGGTCAGCGGCTTCTACACGGCGCCCGTCGTCGACGCCGACCCGGACGCGGACCGGCCCTGGCTCGCCACGCAGTACATCCGCGGGGTGAGCCTCGCCAAGGTCGTCCAGGAGAAGGGGCCGCTTCGCGAACAGACCGCGTGCCGGCTGGGTGCCGGGCTCGCGGAGGCCCTGATCGCGATCCACCGTGCGGGCATCGTGCACAGGGACCTGAAGCCGTCGAACGTTCTGCTCGCCTCGGACGGGCCGAGGGTCATCGATTTCGGCATCGCGAGGCCCCTGGACGCACTGCCGCTGTCCCGTACGGAGATCCTGGGGACGCCCGCGTACATGTCACCGGAGCAGGCTCTGGGCGACCCCGTCCACCCTGAGAGCGACGTCTTCTCCCTTGGCGCGACCCTCGTGTTCGCGGCGACGGGTGCCGCGCCCTTCGGCACCGACCACAAGGTCCGCGGCCGCATCGTGCACGGCGAACCGGACCTCACCCGGTTGCCCGATCCCATGCGCGGGCTCGTGACCCGATGCCTGGTCAAGGAAGCCGGGGAGCGCCCCACACCGGAGCAGATCCTCGTCGCCTTGTCCACGCTCCTGGACGCCCACTACGGCGAGGAGTGGCCTCCCGTGGACGTCGAGCAGCTCATCGGCGTCCAGGACCGGACCCTGGTCGAGATCACCGCCGAACTGCCGACGCTCAGGGAGTCTTAGGACGGCCGGGTCACGGCAGGCCCTCGGCGAGTACCTCCCAGAAGGCGGTCTCATAGGCGTGCAGGAGGCGTGCCGCGCGAGCCGCCTCGGCCGGGTCGTCCCCCGAGGCGAGCCCGGCGGCGATCACGTCCAGGGCCTGTTCCTCGAAGCCCGGTGGCGACTCGGCGAAGAAGTCGAAGAACCCGACGGCCCGGTCAGGGAATCCGTACCGCGTGCGCAGGGCGCCGGCGATGCGGGCGCAGTAGGCGCCCCACTCCTCCAGGTTGGCCAGCATGGCCAGGGCGACCTCACTGGCCGTCCCGAACGCGGCCCTCTGCGCGAGATATGCCGGATATGCCTGCGCGAAGGGCTTCGGTTCGTACGCCATGAGATTCTTATCACTTTGACCGAGCGCGCCGGCGAAGTCTCCGAGCAGCCCCAGCGCCTGCCCCTCCCCCTGCGCGAGCCCCAGAAAGAGCTCACCGGATGACGAATCGGGATACCTGGCCGCTAGCAGGGCGAAACTGCGCCGATCGCTGCTGACGATCCGATACTCCTCGCCGGCCAGCCAGACCAGGCGTTCCCGGGGCAACTCCCCCGTTTCCAGCAGGTCGACAAAGCGGTTCCCGGTCGCCGCGGCGGCGAGGTCCCCGCGGACGCGTGCGACGAGTTCGGCGGCGCCGTGATCGGTCATGACTCCACCGGAGCACCCGGGCCGGTCCCCCGTCAACGGGACCGGCCGGATCAGCCCGGGTGATCACGTGGATACGATGAAGAGCGGAACGTCTACGCAGGTGTGGACGCAGTTGGGAGTGAGCGAGTATGTCGGATTTCGAGCTCGACCACACGAGCGGCCGGATGCCTCTGGAGGTCACCGAGGCGACCGAGGGGCCGTCGGGGCTGGTCGTCGGCAGCCTCCTGAAGGAGACGGGGCATGTCACGCTCGATCCCGGCTTCACCAACACCGCGTCCACCACGTCCGCCATCACCTACATCGACGGCGAGGCGGGGATCCTCCGCTATCGGGGCTACCCCATCGAGGAACTGGCGGAGAAGTCGTCCTTCCTCGAGGTGGCCTACCTGCTGATCTACGGTGAGCTGCCGAAGGCCGACGAGCTGGACACGTTCACCGACAACGTGCGCAACCACACGCTGCTGGACGAGAAGTTCCGCGCGTTCTTCTCCGCGTTCCCGCGCCGAGCCCACCCCATGGCCGTGCTGTCGTCCGCCGTCAGCGCCCTGTCGACGTTCTACCAGGACAGCCTCGATCCCTTCGATCCCGAGCAGGTCGACCAGTCCAGCATCCGGCTCATCGCGAAACTGCCGACCATCGCGGCCTACGCCTACAAGACCTCCAACGGCCAGCCGCTCCTCTACCCGGACAACTCCCTCGGGTACGTGGAGAACTTCCTCCGCATGATGTTCGGCCTGCCCACGCAGCCCTACGAGATCGATCCCGAGATCGCGCGCGTCCTGGACATGCTGTTCGTCCTGCACGCCGACCACGAGCAGAACTGTTCGACGTCGACCGTGCGCCTCGTCGGGTCGAGCCAGGCGAACCTGTTCTCGTCCGTGTCCGCGGGAGTGGACGCGCTGTTCGGCCCCCTGCACGGCGGCGCGAACCAGGCCGTCCTGGAGATGCTGGAGCGCATCCACGAGAACGGCGACGACATCGACTCGTTCGTGGCCCGCGTCAAGAACAAGGAGCCCGGCGTCAAGCTGATGGGCTTCGGGCACCGCGTCTACCGCAACTACGACCCGCGCGCCGCCGTCGTGAAGAAGGCGACGGGCAAGGTCCTGGACGCGCTGGGCAAATCCGACCCGCTGCTGGACCTCGCCATGCGTCTCGAAGAGGTCGCGCTGAGCGACGACTACTTCGTCGAACGCAAGCTCTACCCCAACGTGGACTTCTACACGGGCGTCATCTACAAGGCGATGGGCTTCCCCACCAACGCGTTCACGGTGCTGTTCGCCCTCGGCCGGCTCCCGGGGTGGATCGCCCAGTGGCGTGAGCTGATGAACGACCCGACCACGAAGATCGGACGCCCGCGCCAGGTGTACGTGGGCCCGGGCGAGCGCCACTACGTGGGGCCTTCCTCCCGCTAGCCGCACCCAACGACATCGGGAACCGGCGGCCGCCCGGTCGAGCGGCCGCCGTTATCCACAGAATCGCGTTCTAGTGAAAGTGCTCGGCCTCCTCCTCGAACCTGGACTCCGAACGACGGTCCACCGCCCGAGGAGGCTCCAGTGCGCGTCACCATCACGGTTCCCGAAGAGACGACGGCCGGCTTCGCCGTCGCGGCCGACCGGGACCCCGGCGGCCACGGCGACCTCGCGGCGAGGGTCCGGCGATGCCTCCCCCGCCGGCTGGACGCTGCGGTCGCGGGCCGTCTCGGCACCCCGCAGCTGCTGCTGGCCTGCCATCCCGCCGACGACTCGCCCTGGAACCTGAGCGAGACGGCCGGCGACGACGCGGACGACGCGGAAAGGGCGCGCCAGGCCGCATGGCACATCAGTGTCACGTGTGTCCTGCCGGCCGGCGACCTTCCGTCCGGGCCGCACCTCGCGCGGGCAACCGCCAAGGCGATCGCGGAAGCGCTCTGCGGAGTGCCGGTGGATCTCGCCACCGGGAGGACGTTGCCGGCAACTCGCCTCGACCGTTTGGACGACTTCGCCCTCGCCGATGACTGGCTGGGGGCCGTCCTGCCGCCGTACCGGGACTCGGGTCGCTGCACGGCCGACGAGGACGACATCGACGGCTGCGCCTGCGTCGCGCTCAGCACCCGCGGGCTGGGACGCTTCGGCCTCCCCGAACTCGAGATCCGGGACGTGGCGTGCCCGCATGACCTGGCCGCGCTCAACATCCTCCGCACGACCGCGCAGCGGCTGCTCCCCCTGGGCAGGCATCCCGGCGACCACACCCTCCCCGGCGAGTTGCTGCTCACAAGCGCCGACTTCTCCGCATTCTGGGGCGGCCGAGACCCCGTGTGGGACGACGGTCCGATCGCCGTACAGCTGACCGAGAACACGTCTGATCGCCTGGGCATCCGTCCCCCCGCATCTTTTCCGGGCACTGTGAACGAATGGCTGTGGGACGAACTCCCGCCCGTCCTGCACGAACTGCTCGGCTGCGACCCCGCACGCACCGCGCCGCCAGGCTGATCATCAGCAACGCAACGGATCACGACCATGACCAGACAGCGCCCCATCATCCACCGAACACCCGACGTGACCAGAGCAGTCGCGAGGTGGGCCTTCTCGCACCAGCGCATGGACGTGGCCGCAGATGGATGGCCGAGGTCGCAGGAGGTGGGGGGTGGACGAGGGCTACCGTCGTTCAGCATGGAGGAGTTTGGAGTGCCCGGCGGGCTGGCTAGAGTGCTCGCGGATGTCAGGGCCGAACGCGAAGCCCAGGATCGCATGTGGGGAGTCCAGGAGTTCCCGGACGGGAGCGGACCCGAATATATCGAGGACGCGGAGGAGGCGAAGCAGGAATGCGCCACCGCCTACCAGCGGGGAGAATTGACGTGGCGGCACATCCTGACCGAGGAGTTCTTCGAAGCTCTCGCCGAATCGGACCCCGCCGCTCTTCGGGCGGAGCTGGTGCAGACGGCCGCTGTCGCCGTCAAATGGATCGAGTCCCTGGATCGGCGGCACGGTGGGGCCGTCCATTCCACCAAGGATGGCGGCGGACCGGCCGAGAAGCTGGTCCGAGACCGGATCCCTGAGGTCATCCGGGCGGCCGGCGGGCGACCGGAGACGCGGGTGGCCGACCCGGCCGAGCATGGTGCGCGGTTGCGCGCCAAACTCGTCGAGGAAGGCGGGGAGTACATCGCGAGCGGCGACCCGGAAGAACTCGCCGATGTGCTGGAGGTCGTCCACGCTCTGGCAGCGGCCCACGGCATCAGCCCCGCGGAACTCGAGCACCTGCGGTCCGCCAAGGCTGCCGAGCGGGGCGCATTCAGCAAGCGGCTCGTCCTGCGCCTCCACCGGTGACCCGCCATTGCGCCCTGGGGGGCCAGCGGCCGAAGAGGCGGTCAGGACGTTCCCAGGCGGGTGGTCAAGGCCGGTGGCAACGGATAAGGGCGCTCCTTGGGGAGTAGCACCTTCGCCTGCGCCGTCCGGCCTGACAGGAGGAGGTCGTGGATTGTGCGGGCCAGCGACGTGCGGTCCTCTATGCCGATGATCCAGTCGTCGACATAGCGGTCGATGATGTACCGGCTCAGACCTATCTGGATGCTGCGCGTTCCGAGCTTTGCGCCGTGGACGGACCGCTCAGGATCCCACTGGACGTGGACAACGGCCTTGGCGAAATGGCGGCGCCATTCATCAGAACTGCGGAAGACGCGGCGGTCGGGGTCCGTCGGCACGGCCAGTCCGAGGGCCTCCTCCCAGCCGCTGCGGCTGATCCGGACGGCGAGAATCGTCTGCTGCCCCGGTTTGCGCGCCCAGTCGCTGCGCGCCATGAGCCACAGGAAGGACAGCTTTATCCATGTCATCCGCCGGCGGGAGAAGGGAGGGACGAAGGTGCCCTGCTCGGCCGCGAGCAGGCCGATCTCAGGAGCGTACGCCTGGTAGACCGTGATCGAATCGCGGGCGTAGCAGGCCCTGACTTCTCTCGTGTGCATGGTCCGCCCAGGCTGCCGCGCGGAGCGACCGCCCTCAACCGGTTTTCGGGGCGGCCTTCCTGAGGCGGTGGGCCTTCTGACGGCAGGACGCACTGCAGAAGCGGGCGGGGCGGCCGGTCGCGGCCGGGGTGAGCGGGGTCGCGCAGATCTCACAGCGCGTTTCGTTACGCGAGACCTCAGTTTCGTTTCGTTCCGTCTCGGGACGGAGCACGTCGCAGCCGCGGTTCGTCCCGGGACGGAGCGCGTCGCAGATGAAGGACGTCATCCGGCCTGGACTGCCGCCCCGGCCACGCCGGCGTTCCATGTACATGGCTCCCGTCATGAGGGCCCGGACATCCTGGACATCGACGTCGGACCGCACGGCGCCGGCGGTCTGGGCCCTCCGCAGCAGGCGGTCCAGGGCCGCGGTGAACCGGGCGTCCATCCCGCCTGCGTCGAAGCCCTTCAAGTCGGCTGCGAGGGCTTCGCAGACGGCATGGTTGAACATGGCGCGGTCGACGACCCGCACAACGAAACCGTAGAAGGCCTCGGCCGGGTCGGCGGCGTCCGCCAACGCCGCCGCCTCGTCCACGATCGCCTCGATGCGGGCCGTGACGACGGCCCGGAACAGCGCCTCCTTGGTGGGGAAATTGCGGTACACCGTGCCGGCACCGACACCGGCGCGGCGGGCGATGTCGTCGAGCGGAACGAGGCGGCCGTCGGCGGCGAACGCCTCGGCCGCGGCCTCAAGGATGCGCTCGCGGTTCCGGCGCGCGTCGGCTCGGCGGGGCGGGTTGCTCAAGCGGACCTCCTCCATACGTTGACGACTCACTACGTTGACGACTCGCTGCGCAACCGCTCCGCACGCGACAGCTGCATACGCGACAGAGCTTGGTGCGTGACAGCACCGCGTAGGGCAGCTGCATGTGTGGCGGCTCGGTGCGTAGCAGGTCCATGCGCAGCCGCTCCGCGCGCGGCAGTTGCATGCGCGGCGGAGCAGGGTGCGTAACGGCTCCCTGCGTGATGACCACACGCACGACGAAGCTTGGTGCGTAGCAGTTCTGCGCCGGGCAGTCGCATGTGCGGCGGCTTGGTGTGTGGCATCTCTGTGCGTTGACAAGCGGGGCGGTCGTTCCGGTAACGTTCTAAGCGGGTTGTCCGTTCCGATTATAGGAGGACCGATGACGGTCGCAGCGGTGGAGGACATGCGGGGACGGCTGGGTAGGGTCGGTGCGGTGCTCATGACGCCGATCGCGCCCGCCCGCGAATGGCGGCGCGCCGCCCGGCGGGTGGAGGAGGTCGGCTACGGATCGATCTGGACGAACGAGGCCATCGGCGGCCGCGAGGTCTTCACGCAGTTGGGCGTGATGCTCGCGGCGACCGAGCGCATCGTCCTCGGGTCCGGGGTCGCGAACCTGTGGGCGCGGCATCCCGCCACCATGCAGGGTGCGGCGTCCGTCCTCGCGGACGCCCATCCCGGCCGGCTGGCCGTCGGCGTGGGTGTCAGCGCACCGGAGAGGGTCGAGCAGAGCGGGATGAAGTGGACGAGTCCGCTGAACCGGATGCGCGAGTACCTCGACGGGATGGACGCGGCCGTCGACGCCGCGCCCGTGCCGGAGGTTCCGTTCCCCCGCCTGCTGGCAGCGCTCGGCCCGAAGATGCAGGGCCTGGCGCGCGACCGCGCGGACGGCGCACTGCCCGCCGCGATGCCCGTCGAGCACACCAGGACGGCCCGGGAGCGCCTCGGCCGGGACAAGCTCCTGATCGTCATGCAGATCGCGATCCTCACGACCGACCCGGAGGACGCACGCACCGCCGCAAGGCAGACTCAGCTGCTCAGCCTTCCCGGCTCGCCCTACCTTCGCCCGCTGAAGGAACTCGGGTACAGCGACGGGGCACTGGCCGCCGGCGGCTCCGACGAGGTCGTGGACGCGTGCTTCGGCTGGGGCGACGAGGCCGCGATCGGCAAGAGGATCCAGGACCATCTGGACGCAGGCGCCGACCATGTGGCCGTCACGGTGTTCGCCCCGGACCTGGCGGGCTCCGCCGACCTTTTCGAACGACTCGCCCCCGCCGTCCTCTGACCCGCCCGCGCCCTACACGCTCGTACTGCCCGCAACCCGCGTGACGCCTCTGGGCACCGATCGCCATACCGACTTCGTGGACGGCGGTTCGGGCCGCTGCGGTGCTGGCGCGAGGAGGTCGGGTGGAGTCAGGCGGGGTGGACCAGGCGGGTTTCGTAGGCGGCTATGACCAGTTGTGCCCTGTCGCGGGCCTGGAGTTTGGCGAGCAGGTGGCCGATGTGCGTCTTCACCGTGGCCGGGCTGAGGTGCAGGTGCTCGGCCAGTTCGGTGTTGGACAGGCCCCGGGCGATGAGGGTGAGGACCTCGCGCTCCCGGTCGGTGAGGGCGTCCAGGGCGGCGGGCGGCGGCTGGACGGGCGCCGGGCGGCGGACGAACTCGGCGATCAGGCGGCGGGTCACCGTCGGGGCGAGGAGCGACTCGCCGTCGGCGACGGCCCGGATGGCGGACAGCAGGTCGGCGGGCGGGGTGTCCTTCAGCAGGAAGCCGCTCGCCCCGGCCTTGAGCGCCGAGTACACGTAGGAGTCCAGGTCGAACGTGGTGAGGATGAGGACGCGGATGTCCGGGAGGTCCGAGCAGATCCGCCGGGTCGCCTCGATACCGTCCATCTCGGGCATCCGGACGTCCATGAGGACGACGTCGGGGCGTTCGCTCGCGGCGAGTTCGACGGCCTCGGCGCCGGTGCCGGCCTCGCCGACGGTGCGGAGGCCGGGCGCGGTGTCGATGAGCACGCGGAAGCTGCCGCGCAGCAGGGCCTGGTCGTCGGCGACGAGGACGCGCAGTTCCAACGGGTTTCCTAGGTTTCGTACGGGAAGTCGGCCGATACGGCGAAGCCGCCGGACGTGCGCGGGCCGGCGGTGAAGTCGCCGCCGTACATCATGACGCGTTCGCGCATGCCGACGATCCCGTGCCCGTCGCCGCCCGGCAGGAGGCGGACGCCGGGACCGTCGTCGGTGACCTCGATGCGCATGCGCTCCCCGTCGGCCCCGACGCGGACGCGGCAGCGGGCCGGTGCGGCGTGCTTGACGACGTTGGTGACCGCCTCCTGCACGATGCGGTAGGCGGAGAGCGCGACTCCTTCGGGGAGGTCCGGGGCGTCCACGTCCAGGTCGACGTGGACGCCGGCCATGGCGGCGCGTTCCGCGAGGGCGGTGAGGTCGGCGAGGCCGGGAGCCGGGCCGAGGTCGGTGTCGGTGCGCAGGACGCCGAGGAGGTGCCGCATCTCGGCGAGGGAACCGCGGCTCGTCGTCTCGATCACGCGGAGCGCGTCGAGGGCCTCGTCCGGGCGGGCGGAGGCGACGTGGACGGCGACGCCGGCCTTGACGGCGATCAGGCTCATGCTGTGCGCGACGACGTCGTGGAGTTCGCGGGCGATGCGCAGCCGCTCGTCCGAGACGGCCTGGTCGGCGAGCCGCCGGGCGGAGCGGGCGGCCTGCGCGCGGCGTTCGCGGACGACGCGGCCGAGCGTCCAGGACGCGCCGAGGACGGCGAGGCCGAGCAGCAGTTCCCCGGCGGCCTCCGCGTGCCGGCCGCCGGGTCCGGCGATGGCGCCGCCGAGGATGACGGCGGCGCTGACGGCGCCGATCAGCGGGGTGGGGATCCAGCGGCGGCGGCGCCGGGCGAGCGCGACCGGGTAGAGGGCGAACGCGGCGGCGGCGTAGGAGTCGAAGGGCAGGCCGAGCACGAGCGAGGCGGTCGAGGCGGACAGGACGGCGGCGAAGACGGGGACCGGCCACGACCGCCGCACCGCGAGCGGCAGGCCGGCCGCGGCGGCGAGCGGGACCGCGGCGAGCGCCGAGACCTCGGGATCGGCGGGGAGCACCAGCAGCAGGAGCGTGTAGAGGACCGCGATCCCGGTGTCCAGTCCGATGAGCGCGCGCCGGCCGAGCCGCCTGAAGAACGGGGAGCGCAGCTCGGATTCGTCCACGTCACGAAGGTACCGGGCGGGTGCGCGGCGGCGCCTCCTCCCGGCGGCCGTCATACCGGGGTCGGAGTGGGGCCCGGCGTCTCCGAGCAGGGGTGGAGGTCCAGGTCCCGCCCACGTTCCGATGCGCGTGGAGCACGTCGGGTACGAGCGTTGACCGCATGATCGAAGTGCGTGAGCTGACCAAGCGCTACGGCGGGACGACGGCCGTCGACCGCCTGTCCTTCGCGGTGCGGCCGGGGACGGTGACCGGGTTCCTGGGTCCGAACGGCGCGGGGAAGACGACCACGATGCGCGTCCTGCTGGGCCTCGACCACGCGACATCGGGCGAGGCGCTGGTCAACGGCACCCGGTACGGATCGCTGCGCCGCCCCATGCGGGAGGTCGGAGCGCTGCTGGACGCCGGCGCCGTGCACGGCGGACGCCGGGCGTTCGACCATCTCGGATGGCTGGCGCGCAGCAACGGCATCGGGACGCGGCGGGTCGCGGAGGTCCTGGAGCGCGTGGGCCTCGCCGGCGCGGCGCGCCGGCGGGTCGGCGGCTTCTCGCTCGGCATGCGGCAGCGGCTCGGGATCGCGGCGGCGCTGCTCGGCGACCCGGGGGTGCTCATGTTCGACGAGCCGGTGAACGGCCTGGACCCGGACGGCGTCCGCTGGATCCGCGAGCTGATGCGGTCGCTGGCCGCCGAAGGGCGGACGGTGCTGATCTCCAGCCATCTGATGAGCGAGATGGAGCTGACGGCCGACCGGCTGGTCGTCATCGGGCGCGGACGGCTGATCGCGGACACGTCGGTGCGCGAGCTGGCGGACCGGTTCCGGCGCGGCGTCCTCGTCCGCTCGCCGCGGGCGGCCGACCTGACCGCGGTGCTCGCCGCCGCCGGCGCCGGCGTGGACACCATGCCGGGCGGCGCCCTCACGGTGACCGGGCTGGACGTCGCCGCCATCGGCGACGCGGCAGCCGCCCACGGCATCCCACTGCACGAGGTGACTCCGCACAGCGCCTCCCTGGAGGAGGCGTACATGGAACTGACCGCGGGCAGCGCCGAGTTCGGGGCGGTGACCAGATGACCGACAACCCCAACCGAGCAAGCGGCACAGTCGGGGCCGGCGGGATCGGCGCCGCCGACGACGTGCCGCGGGACGGCGTGCCATGGGACGGTGCGGCGGGTGGGCTAGTGGGGCGTGGGGCGGGCGGGGTGGGGGATGCCGTCGCGGCGGAGTGGTGGAAGGTGCGGAGTGTGCGGTCGACGGCGGCCGTCCTCGGCACGGTCGGCGCGTTCCTTCTGCTGTGCGTGCTCTGGTCCTGGTACGTGGCCCGCTACTGGGACGGGCTGCCGGCGGCGCGGAGGGGGACGGCCCAGGCGGCGCCCGCGGAGCAGCCGCTCGCGGTCTCGCTGCCGGTGTGCGCCGTCGTGCTCGGGGCGTTGACGCTGACGTCGGAGTACTCGTCCGGGATGATCCGGGCGAGTCTGGCGGCGATGCCGCGCCGGGGGGTGCTGTTCATGGCCAAGGGGGGCGTCGCGGCGGCCCTCATGGGCGCGGTGGCGCTCGTGGCGACGGCCGCCGGGTCCCTCGCGGGCGCGGCCATCATCGGTGACCGGCCCGTGCCCACGTTCCACGGGGCCGCGGCCGATGTCGCCGTCCATCTGCTGTGGCTCGGACTGACGACGGCGGCGATCACCCTCATCGCGTTCGGGCTGGGCGCGGTGCTGCGCTCCACGGCGGCGACGATCACGTCCGGCATGGCGGTGCTGTTCGTGCTGCCCGCTCTCGCGCGGCTGCTGCCGTCCCCGTGGGACGAGCGGATCTGGTCGGCGCTGCCCGGCAGCCTGGCGAACCAGATCGCGGGGCCGCCCGGTTCGTCCGGCGACCACGGCGCGCTGTCGCCGCCGGTGGCGGTGACGCTCCTGGTGGCCTGCACCGCCGTCGCGCTGGGAGCCGGCGCGTACGCGTTCGCGCGCAGGGACGCGTGATGGGCGGCGCGCTCGCGGCGGAGTGGTGGAAGCTGCGTTCGGTCCGCTCGACCTACGCGGTGCTGGCGGTGACGGCCGCGTTCACCGGGTTCGTGGTGCTGCTGGCATTCCAGATGGCGCATGTCTGGGACGGGCTGGCGGCGGAGCGCAGGGACGACCTCCTCCTGCGGCCGCTGCAGGAGCTGGGCGGCTGGGCTGCGTCGCTGTGCCTGGCGGTCCTCGGGGTCGTGTCCGTGACGTCCGAGTACCGGACGGGCATGATCCGCACGAGCCTCGTCGCGGTGCCGGGGCGCCGGAGGCTGCTCCTGGCGAAGGCCGCGGTGGTCGGGGCGGTCGCGCTGGCCGCCGGTGAGGCGGTGACGGTCGGATCGTTCCTCGGGACGCGGCTCGTCGTCGGCGGCCGGCCGTTCCCCGATCAGCAGGCGCCGATCGCGCACGATCTTCCCGGCTTCGTCCTCGCGGGGACGGTCGTGCCGGTGTTCGCGCTGCTCGGCCTGTCGCTCGGCGTGCTGCTGCGTTCCGCGGCGGGCGCGATCGTGTCGGTGGTGTTCGTGTGGCATGTGCTGCCGCTCCTCGTCCACCACCTGCCGGAGCCGTGGAGCGAGCGGGCGGGATCGGTGCTGCCCGGGGGCCTGCCGACTCAGATGGCGGGGCTCAGCGCGGAGAACTCCGTGTACGGCGATCTGCTGTCACCCGGCGCGGCGGCGGCCGTGCTCGCGGCCTACGCTCTTATTCCGCTCGGATTCGCCGCATTCGTCCTGACTCGCCGGGATGCCTGACGGCGGCGCGCCCCCGACACACGAACGGCGGTGCCCCGCCACGGGGCTCCGCCGTTCCCACGTACTCGCCGGGCTCGGCGCTCCGGCATGGGCGCGCCCGGCGGGAAGAAGCGTCCGGCCTGTCAGGTGAGGCCGGCCTGGAGCGAGGTCGCGCGGAGCGCCAGGCGCTCGCGCAGCATGTCGATGGCCTCGTCGATGCGGGGCGCGGCGGCCTGCGCGCGGACCTGCCGGCCGTCCATCTCGACGACGGACTGGGCCAGCGCGGGGCGCGGCAGCGACGGGTCGTTGACGACGCTCAGCGTGACCCGGACGGACGTGACGCCGCGGGCGCCGGACAGCGCCTCGCGGACGGCCCGCTCGGCCGCGGCCCGCTCGTGCGCCGACACGTCCCCCGAGGTCAGGAACCGGATCTCCGGTCGCTCACGGGTAGCGTTCATGGATTCCCCCAGGATGCGCGGTGGTGGTCGCCTCTCGGCAGAGCGGCGGCTGTGATCGCCCTCTGACAGGTGAACGTCCCGGCCGCCGAGGATCTTGCCCGCCCGGGACGAGAGCTTCGTCACTCGGGCCCTCGCCGCGGCCCGCATCGGCGCGGACCGTCCCGCGAAGACTCACCAAAATGCACGACCTGCGACATTCACGCGTCGTACGACCGATCACGGAATGGCCTGTCAGGATTGGCCGCGGGCAATGCCGGAGAACGGCGGTCAATTGGTGCTCCAACCGCGGCGCGGGCACCTGGCGAAATGCCGTCCGGGCCGAGTCCGCCGCAGCGGCGGAACCACGTTCCGCAGCCGTCCCGCCACCGACAGCACTGGTCACCGGACGTCCCCGCCCGCCCGGCGCACGCGGGCCGCCGCGCGGCCCCACTCCCTTACGCGTCTCGGACGCGTTTTTCATACCTCCCAAAAACGCGTCCGGATCCTCTAACATAGTGCGGTGCCGTTCAGCCTCCGCGCAGACCCATCGACTGGCTGGTGACCCCTTGTCCGAGGATTCTGCTGCCCCGACACCTCCGGCCGGAGGCGATCCGGCCGGGCGGCTGATCGATTATCCCCGGCGCGGCGGCCCCACCGTGCTGCGCATTCTGCTCGGCGCGCAGTTGCGCCGGCTGCGGGAGGCCCGCGGGATCTCCACCGAGCAGGCGGGGTATGAGATCCGCGGCTCGCACTCCAAGATCAGCCGGATGGAGCTGGGCCGGGTCGGCTTCAAGGAGCGCGACGTCGCCGACCTGCTCACCCTCTACGGTGTCTCGGCCGCCGGCGAGCGCGAGCCCCTGCTGCGGCTCGCCAAGGAGGCCAACAACCCCGGCTGGTGGCACCGGTACGGCGACATCCTGCCGAGCTGGTTCGAGGTGTACCTCGGCCTGGAGGAGGCCGCCTCGATGCTGCGCGCCTACGAACTCCAGTTCGTCCCGGGGCTGCTCCAGACCGAGGACTACGCGCGCGCCGTCGTCCGGCTCGGCTACTCCGACGCCACGGACGAGGAGGTCGAGCGGCGCGTCCAGATCCGCACGACCCGGCAGGAGCGGTTCACCTCCCCCGAGGCGCCGACGCTGTGGGCGGTGCTGGACGAGGCGGTCGTGCGCCGCCCGCTCGGCGGACGCGAGGTGATGCGGGCCCAGATCGAGCATCTGATCGAGGTCTCGGAACTCGCCCACGTGACGCTGCAGATCGTGCCGTTCGGGGCGGGCGGGCACGCGGCGGCGGGCGGCCCCTTCACGATCCTGCGGTTCGCCGAGCCGGGCCTGTCCGACGTGGTCTACCTGGAGCAGCTCACCAGCGCGCTCTACCTCGACAAGCCGACGGACGTCGACACCTACATGCGGGCGATGAACAACCTGTGCATCACGGCGGCCCGTCCCGACGACACCGCCCGCTACCTGACCCGCATCCTGGAGGAGCTCTGACCCCTCCCGAGGGGTCCCCCCGGGGCGGTCAGGGGGCGTCGCCGCCGATGACCCTCTGGTCACGGCTGCGGCTTCCGCCCCGGAACTCCGCGATGACCTCTCCGTCCGGGACGCGGCGGACCGTCACGTCGTAGATCCCGCTCCGGCCGTAGCGGACGCGCTCGACCGCGGTCGCCTCCAGGACGTCCCCGCCCCGCGCGCTCGCGACGAACACCACGTCGGCGGACGCGGCGACCGTCACGGCGTCATGGGTGTTGCACGCGTAGGCGAACGCCGAGTCGGCGAGCAGGAACAGGTAGCCGCCGTGCGCGATCCCGAAGCCGTTCACCATCGCGCCGGCGACCGTCATGCGCAGGCGCGCCTGGCCCGGCGCGACCTCGGCGATCTCCATGGCGAGGTCCTGCGCCACCTTGTCCCGCGCGTACATCGTCTCGGCGCACCGCCGCGCCACGTCCGCCGCGTCCTCCGCCGTGCCGTCCACTGTGCCGTCCGCCGTGTCGTCCACCGGCCCAGGGTAGTGACCCGCCGCGCCGGCACGGCATTGAGAGCCGCGCCCTGGGAAGGTCACCGAGGGTTCGCGGGTTGTCACCGGTGGCCGCGCCGCGGCCGGACCCGGACGAGGAGGACCGATGCTATACGGCAGGGAACATGTCCAGCGCTACCAGGAGACCGACGGGGCGGAGGGGCACGACTGGCAGGGAACGATCACACTGCTGCTCACCACCACCGGGCGCAAGAGCGGCGAGGAGCGCACGACGCCGCTCATCTACCAGCCCGAGGGCGACGCCTACCTCGTCGTGGCGTCCAAGGGCGGCGCGGACGAGCCGCCGCTCTGGTACCTGAACCTGCAGGCCGACCCCGAGGTGAAGGTGCAGGTCAAGGGCGACAGGTTCACCGCACGGGCGCGCACCGCGACGCCCGAGGAGAAGCCCGCGCTCTGGCGGAAGATGGCGGCCACCTGGCCTGCCTACGACGAGTATCAGACGAAGACGAACCGCGACATCCCCGTGGTGGTGCTGGAACGCGTCTGAGCCGGCGTCCGCGCGGTTCCCTTTCGCCGTGCGGGCCGGGCGTGTAGCGTCGTCGTAGAACATCCATTCGACCGCCGTCCGCCCGACGCAGCCGAGGTGCCGAGGTGCCCACGTCGCACAGCACGGAGACCCGCCAGGGTGCCGACACCGACCCGCCGGCGCGGCTGCTGCGCCGCTGGGACGCGGGCGCCCCGGCCGCGGTGGCCCCGCTGCCGGCCGGGCCCGGCCGGCGGTGCTGGCGCGTCGACGCGGCGGCGGGGACGTTCTTCCTCCGCGAGTACGCCGAGCCCGACCGGCGCCGCGTGCTGTTCCAGCACACGGTGACCGCCGCGCTGGACGCGGCCGGGCTGCCGGTCCTCGCGCCGCTCCCGGCGCGCACCGGCCGGACGCTGGTCACCGCCGCCGGCCGCGGCTACGTCCTGTATCCGTGGGTCGGCGGCCGCGGGCGCGGCGGGCTCGAGCTGACGTTCGGCGGGTGCGAGGCCGTCGGTGAGCTGCTCGGGCGGCTGCACGCGGCGCTGGACGACCTGACGGCGCCCGTCCAGCAGAGCATGCTGGTGCCGACGCCGCGCGCCGCCGCCGCGGCCGCCGCCGTCGAGGCGATGCTGCGGGACGTCCCCGGCGACGGCGACGGCACCGACTTCGACGCGTTGACCGCGCGGCGGCTGCGCGAGCGCCGCGACCTGCTCACCGAGTTCGCCGGGCACCAGCCGCCCGACATCGAGGCCAGCACGGTCGGGCACCTGCACGGCTCCTTCCACGCCGGGCACCTGCGCTACGGCGGGTCCGGCAACGTCAGCGCCGTCCTCGGCTGGGACGGGCTCACGCTGGGGCCGGTCGCCGGCGAGGTGGTCCGCTCGGCGGCGCGCCTGTTCGCGTGCGACGACGAGCGCGGCCTCGACCTCGACCGCGTGCAGGCGTTCGTGCGGGGGCACCGCTCGGCGTACCCGCTGGACGCCGGGCAGATCCAGGCGGCCGTGCACCGCGAGTGGTGGGAGCGGCTCTGCGACGTCGCACCGCTGCGGCACCGCTACCTGGGCGAGGACGGCACGGGCGGGCGCGCCCCGGCGTCGCTCGTGGCATGGTGGTCGGCCCAGCTCGACCGCACCCTCGACGCGTTCGCCGCCCCCTACACCGACGCGCGCACCGGCACCTACGCCGACGCCGCGGACGACGGCCACGCCTTCGGCTGACCGCCCCGACCAACCAGCCCAGCCGACCAGCCATGCCCGACCGCCCCCTGACCGCTCCGGGTAACCGGCCCGAGCGACCGCCCGGCTAACCGGCTCAGGCGAACGCCACGGCTGGCCGGACTGGCGGATCGCGGCGGAATCCCGCCCGGCGATGGGTAGGGCATGCAGGGTGCGCGACGCGCAGCCGTGTGCGAGGCTTGGCGCGCACGGTTCTGAACTAGGTAGTCCAAAAGGAGCGCGAGATGACACAGGTCGCGATGCTCGGCACCGGCATCATGGGGGCCGCGATGGCCCGGAACCTGCTCCGGGACGGCCACCGGGTCGCCGTATGGAACCGCACGGCCGCCCGCGCGTGGCCCCTCGCCGCCGACGGCGCCGCGGTGGCGGGCTCTCCCGCCGAGGCCGTGGACGGCGCCGAGGTGGTCATCACCATGCTGAAGGACGGCGAGACGGCCCTCGCCGTCATGGCCGACGCGGCGCCATCGCTGCGCTCGGGGCAGGTGTGGGCGCAGATGGGCACGGTCGGTCTCGGGTCCCTCGGGCGGCTCGCCGCCTTCGCCGCCGAACGGGGCCTCACGTTCGTCGACGCGCCCGTGCAGGGCACGAAGCAGCCCGCCGAGCAGGGGAACCTGCTGGTGCTCGCCGCGGGCCCGCAGGACGCGCGGACCGTCCTCGCCCCGGTGTTCGACGCGGTCGGCGCCAGGACGCTCTGGCTCGACGAGAGCGGCGCGGGCGGCGCGGGCACCCGGCTGAAGCTCGCCGCGGTCAGCTACGCGATCTCGCTGACCTCGGTCGTCGCCGAGTCGGTCGCGCTGGCCAAGGGCCTCGGGCTCGACCCGGCGCTGCTCGGCGAGGTCCTCACCGGCGGCCCGCTCGACAGCGTCTACCTGCAGACCAAGATGAAGGCCATGATCGCGGGCGACTTCGAGGCGAGCTTCGCCGTCCGCAACGCCGAGACGAACACCCGGCTCATCCACGAGGCGGCGGAGTCCGCCAAGATCCGCGTGGACGTCAACGACGCCGCCGGCGAGCGGTTCCGCCGCGCCATCGAGCAGGGCCACGGCGACGAGGACATGGCCGCGACCTACCGCGCGAGCTTCCCCACCTGACCCCGCACCGGGCGGCGCGCGGGCGTGGCGGTGCCCGGCACCGGCCGGCCGCGGGCGAGGATGGGGGCATGGACGTTCTGAGCAGCCGCATCCTGCTACGCCCGGCCGACCCCGCCCGGACCCAGCGCTTCTACCGCGACGTGCTGGGCCTCGCCGTCTACCGGGAGTTCGGCCCCGCCGACTCCCCCGGCGTGGTGTTCTTCCTCGGCCCGGGGTTCCTGGAGGTGTCGGGCCACGGCGCGGGCGGGACGGGGGCGTCCCCGATGATCTGGCTCCAGGTGCGGGACGTGCGGGCGGAGCACGACCGGCTCGCGGCGGCCGGGGCGCGCGTCACCCGGGAGCCCCGCGAGGAGCCGTGGGGCCTGGTCGAGATGTGGATCGAGGACCCGGACGGCGTCAAGATCGTTATCGTGGAGGTCCCGGACGCCCACCCCCTGCGCCGCGACCCGCGCTCCTGACCCCGGCGGTGACGATGGTGACGCAGACCGACGGCTACTGGAACCACAACACCCACTACCACGGCGTCGTCCTGCGGAACGTGCCGCGCGGATGCGGCGAGGCGCTGGACGTGGGCTGCGGCGACGGCCTGCTCGTCCGGCGCCTCGCATCCCGTGCCGCGCACGTCACCGGGCTCGACCGGTCGGCGGAGATGATCGCCAAGGCGAGGAGGCTCGGCGGCGGGATCAGTAACGTCGACTTCGTCGCGGCCGGGCTTCTCGAACACGACCTGCCCGCAGACCACTACGACTTCGTGTGCACGGTCGCCGCGATCCACCACATGGACTTCACCAAGGGCCTGGCGGCGATGCGCGACGCCGTCCGTCCCGGCGGGAGCCTGGTCGTCATCGGCCTGGCGAACAACCGGGGCCCGCGCGACTGGACGTTCTCGGCGCTCGGCGTCCCGGCGCACCACGTCCACCGGCTCCGGAACCGGCGGCGCGCGGGCGAACCCGGCGCCCCGCTCGCCGATCCGGCGATGACCTGGGGCGAGGTACGGGACGAGGCGCTGCGGGTGCTGACCGGTGCCGTGTTCCGGCGGCATCTGCTGTGGCGGTACTCGGTCTGCTGGCGGAAACCGCGCTGACCGTCTCGCCACCGCAAAACTGGAAAACACTGGAAGTGTCCGGAAGTACCTGTACTGTCTGCCGCATGTCCCGGCCCCCCGGCGCCCCGACCCCCGACGAACTGGAGGCGCGCATCACCGAGCTGCGCGCCGCCGTCCGGCGGGCGATGGCGGCCGGGGACCGGCGGGCGGCCCGCGGCCTGCGCGCCGAGCTGCGCGGGACGGAGCAGGCATGGGACGACGCCGTCCTCGGCGACCCCAGGCCCGCCGCCCCGGCGGAGAGCGAGCGCGGGCTGCTGCCCGTCCGCGACCAGGTCCACCAGGCGCTCACGCTCCTCGGCGCGCCGGCCGCGCCCAAGCTGATCGGCTCGGTGTACGCGGCGTTCTTCCCCGGCGAGATCCCGGGCACCCGGCTGACGAGCCTGCGCCGCGACGAGGAGCGCTCGTTCCGCACGGCCCCGTACGCGCGGCCGTACTACCTGTGCGCCGCGCTGACCGCCGACCTGCTCGCCCCCGCGCGCGGGCTGCTCACCGTGAGCACCTGGCCGCTGGAGCAGCGGATCGTCGGTCCGCTGAGCCCCCGCACCGACTTCCTCACCGCCGCGGTGCGGCTCGCCGAGCACGCGGGGCGCGGGACGCCGTCCCCTGACGTCCAGCGGCTGCTGTGGCGTTTCGCGTCCAACATTCCCGGTGCCGTCACCGGTACGGTCGGTACGGCCGATCCGGCCGGGCTCGAAGCGGCCGCCCGGGCCGAGCTGGACGTCCACCGCGAACCCGACCGGCGGCGCCGCGAGGCCGCCGCGGTCCGCGCCCGGGAGCGGCTCGACGACGCGGAACGGCTGTTCGGCAGCCGGCTGCGCGCCGTGCGCGCGTCCGGGCGCCGCCCTGCCAGCAACGGAGAAACGGACCCATGACCGACACCGCACCGGATCTGGACCGGCTGCGCGGCGCCACTCCCCCGCGCAACCACGACGCCCGCACGATCGCCGCGCTGACGTCCAATCCGGGCTGCGCCCGCCGCGGGGTGATGGACGCGGCGGGCGTCGACAAGGACGCGGTGGCGCGCGCCCTGGGGTTCCCCGCGCCGTTCGGGCAGTCGCAGTTCGCGATCACGCGCGGGAACGTGTTCGAGGCGCAGGTCAAGGCGGACGGGTGCGCGGAGCTGCTGACGCTGCTGCGCGACCGGCTCGGCCTCGACGTGCCGGAGGTCGCCTACGACGACCTGGAGGTGGTCGCGGGCAACGAGGGCCGGGAGCTGCGGCACTCGCGGACCCGGCGGCTGCTCGCCCGCGCACTGGAGTCGGGCGAGGGGACGCTGTTCGACCATCCGCTGCTGCGGCTGGAGATCGCCGGGTCCCCGGCCTACCTGGAGCCGGACGTCATCGCGTTCCAGCTCGCGGGCCGGCTGCACGTCATCGAGATCAAGTCGTTCGCGGTCGTGGACGGGCAGGCCGAGCCGGAGCAGGTCGCGGCGGCGGCCCGCCAGTCGGCGGTGTACGTGCTGGCGCTGCGCCGGCTGGTGGCCGAGCTGGGGCACGATCCGGCGCGCGTGTCGCACGAGGTGTTCCTGGTCTGCCCGGAGAACTTCTCCAACCGGCCGACGGCCACGCCGCTGGACGTGCGGCCGCAGCTCGCCGTCCTCGAACGGCAGCTCGCGCGCCTCACCCGGGTGGACGAGCTGCTCGCGGAGCTGCCCGCCGACCTGAGCTTCGAGATCGGCGAGGCGCTCCCCGCGTCGGTCCGGGCGGTGGACGCCCGGTACGCGCCCGAGTGCATGTCCGGCTGCGAGATGGCGCTGTTCTGCCGGGACGAGGCGCGCGCGTGCGGCGCGACGGGGGCGCTCGGCCGGTCCGTCCGCGACGACCTCGGCGGCGTCGACACGATCGGCACCGCGCTGGCGCTGGCGGACGGCTCCCTGGACCCGTCCGACGACCTGGCCGAGACCGCCGAGCAGCTGCGCGCCGCCGCCCGGCTGCGCGCCGAGGCCCTGCAGGGCGCGGCACAGCACGGCGCCGCGCTGCCGGGGGCCGCGCTGCCCGGCGCCGCGCTGCACGGGGCGGCGTGATCGCTGCATGAGCGCCCTGTCCTCGCTCGCGCAGTTGCAGGCGGTGGCCGCCGGGGTCGCGCAGCCGCTCGCGACCGTGCGGCACTGCCATATCCCGGACGCGCCGCTGGTGCTCGTCCCGCTGAAGCTCGCCGGGGAGGCGGCGGCGCCGCTGGCCGTGCTCGTCGGCAGCGCGCCCGGCGATCCGACGCTGCTGGTCGTGCCGCAGCCGCGCAACCGCGACCTGCGGTTCGCGTTCGCCGCCGACCTCGCCAAGCTCGTCCTGAACCACATCGAGACGAGCCGGGGCGCGGTGGAGGAGCTGCCGCCCGGCAAGGAGGGCGACGAGCGGATCCGGTACGGGGACGCGCCGCAGCTGCTCGTCCCGAACCGCGGCGGCGTCGCGTTCCTGCGGCTGATGGGCCGGTCGACGCGGTTCCGCAGCACCGAGGGCCCGTACGCGGTCGATCCGGCGGTGCCGGTGCTCGGCCGGTGGCTGACGTGGTTCGCCGACCGGTACGACCATCCCGGCTCGTCGCTGCTGCTGGCGGTGACGGAGGCGCTGCGGCTGCACTGGGCGACCGGCCAGAGCTCGCTGGAGGACGGCAACCTCGCGGCGCTGATGGGCTGGCTCGACCCGCCGGACGGCCTGGACGGCCCCGCCGCGGCCGCCCGCGCCGAGGACCCGGTGCTGTGCCCGCCCGCCGGGCCCACCACCGACCCGGTGTTCGACAACGAGGTCCTCGCCCCGGCGATCGCCGGCTACGACCGGGCGGGCCGCGGCTCGCGCGCCGAGGAGCGGCTGCGGAGCGTCATCGCGGGCCAGCTCACCCCCACCTGGGACCTGATGTGGCGGGCCGTGGAGCTGCTCCGCGCGCTCCCCGAGGGGGCGAGCGTGCCGCGCCGCTGGGAGCGCGACCGGGACGCCTTCACCTATTACCACCAGACGTTCGGCGAGGCGTATCCTCAGGCGCGCCGCGACCCGCCCGTCCGGGCGGCGCGGCGGCTGCACGACCTCGAGCGGGCGCAGGACGCCTACGACGCGCAGCGCGCGTTCGACGACCCGCTGGTCATGGCCGAGCACCGGCTGGGCGGCCAGGCGTTCGGCGGAACGGTCACCGAGTGCGACCCCGCCCGGCTGGACGAGACCGGCAAGCGGCCGAAGCTGCGGCCGCTGCTGCGGGTCGGCACGCAGGACCCGGTGCGGCTCGACGTCGGGACGACCGTGTGCAACGCGGCGCGTCCCGCGCTCAAGGGGAGGATCGTGGAGACCGGTGACGGATCCGTGCTGCTGGAGCTGACCGGCGGGATGGGCCGCAAGCTCACCCCCGAGCCGGGCGCCGTCCCCCAGGTCGGCGACCGGGTCTGCTTCACCTCGCTGACGGAGGGCTCGTTCGGCGCGGCGAAGTTCCCCGACCGCGAGGACACGCCGTGGACGCACGGCGGGCCCCCCGGCGAGTACGTGCCGACCGACGAGGACGCCGAAGAGGAATGGTCGTGACCGGGCACGCGGGCCCCCGCCTGGTACCGGTGGCGGCGGACGACCTCGTCCCGTCCGAGGCGGCGGCGCGGGTCGTGGACGCCGTCCTCGCCGACCTCGCGGGCGGGCACCGCGGCGTCGTGGTCGACTCGCCGCCCGGGGCGGGCAAGTCGACGCTGGTCGTCCGCGCCGCCGCGCACCTGGCCGGGGCCGGCGAGCGGCTGATGATCGTGGCGCAGACGAACGAGCAGGTCGACGACCTCATCGAGCGCATCGCCGGCGGGCACCCCGACATCACCATGGGCCGGCTGTCGGCGTCGCAGTACGTGCCGTCCGAGCGCGTCCTGGCGCATCCGCAGGTGAGGGTGGCGCAGAAGGCCGGCGACCTCGCCGAGCGCACCGTGGTGATCGCGACCGCCGCGAAGTGGGCGACCCTGTCGGACGGCTCGTGGCCGTGGGCGATCGTCGACGAGGCGTACCAGATGCGCTCGGACATGCTGCTGCGCATCGCGAGCCGGTTCGAGCGGGCGCTGTTCGTCGGCGACCCCGGGCAGCTCGACCCGTTCTCCACCGTCGAGGTCGAACGCTGGGCGGGCCTGACCTGGGACCCGATGCGCAGCGCCGTGTCCGTCCTGCTCGCCCACAACCCGGACCTGCCCGTCCACCGGCTGCCGGTGTCGTGGCGGCTGCCCGCGTCGGCGGCGCCCGTCGTGTCGCGCGCGTTCTACCCGTTCACCGGGTTCCGCGCCGGGACGGAGCCGGGCGACCGCCGGCTGGAGTTCGGGGCGCGCGGCATGGGCACCACCTACGACCACGCGCTCGAAGAGGCCGCGGCGACGGGCTGGGCCCTGTACGAGCTGCCGGCGCGGCACACGCTGCGCACCGACGGCGAGGCGGTCCGCGCGACGGCGGCGCTCGCCGTGCGGCTGCTGCAGCGCGGCCCCGTCGCGCACTCCGAGCGGGGGTCGGGCCCGGTGGACGCGGCGCGCGTCGCGATCGGCGCCGCGCACCGCGACCAGGTCACCGCGATCCGCGCCGCGCTCGGCCCGCACGGCGACGGCATCACCGTCGACACCGCGAACCGGCTGCAGGGCCGCGAGTACGACGTGACGGTCGTCCTGCACCCGCTGTCGGGCCGCCGCGACGCCACCGCGTTCCACCTGGAGTCGGGGCGGCTGTGCGTCCTGGCGTCACGGCACCGGCACGCGTGCGTGGTGGTGGCCCGGGCGGGCATCCCCGAGCTGCTGGACGCGCACCCGTCCGCCGAGCCGGTGCACCTCGGCGTCCCGGTGAAGTTCCCGGACGGCTGGGAGGCGAACCAGTCGGTCCTCGCCCACCTGGCCCGGCACCGCGTCGCGGGCGCCTGACCGGCGGCTAGGCGGACCCGGCGGTCGCCGCCCACCGGCCGCCGTGCCGGGTGATCGTGATCGGGTGGTCGAAGCACGCGCTGACCAGCTCGGTCGTGAGCACCTCTCCGGCCGGGCCGGAGGCGAGCACCCGCCCCTCGCGCAGCAGCAGCGCGTGGGTGGTGCTGGTGGGCAGCTCCTCCAGATGGTGCGTGACCAGGACGGTGGTCAGGTCGGGACGCTCGGCGCGCAGCTGGTCGATGGCGGCCAGCAGCCGCTCCCGCGCGGCGACGTCCAGGCCGGTGGCGGGCTCGTCGAGCAGCAGCAGCGCCGGGTCGGGCATCAGCGCCCGCGCGATCAGCGTCCGGCCCCGCTCCCCCTGCGACAGCGTCGGCCACCGTGCGCCGGCCCGCGCCGTCAGCCCCAGCAGCCCGATCAGCTCGCCGGCGCGGCGCAGCTCCTCCGCGGACGGCGTCCAGCGCGGGACGAGCTCGATGGTGCCGGTCGCGCCGGTCAGGACGACCTCCCGGACGGTCCGCGCCGACTCCAGCGGATGCCGCGGGTTGACCTGCCCGATCAGCGGCCGCAGCGCCTGGACGTCGACCCGGCCGAGCCGGCGCCCGAGGATCTCCGCGGTCCCGCGCGTCGGGTGCGTGTAGGCGCCGAGGATGCCGAGCAGGGTGCTCTTGCCCGCGCCGTTCGGGCCGATCAGCGCCCAGTGCTCGCCGCGCAGCACGGTCAGCGTGACGCGGTCCAGGAGCAGCCGCCGCTCGCGGACCAGATCGATCTTGTCGGCGTTCAGCACGACCTCGGACACGGAACCTCCCGTTCAAGAACCCGGCATGGGGGCACGCCGGGGAGTGCGCGGCGTGCGGGGCGCGGCGGGCCGGGATCGCCGGCCGGCGCGAAATCGGCGATCTTCAACGTACCCGAGAGGCGCCGCCGGGTACGACGGAGGCGTCCGGACGGATACTGTGAAGCCGGTGCCTCAGCGACCAGGAGGGGGACATGGAGGACATCGGCCTCATGTGCGCCCGCTGCGGCGGCGAGGTGCACGACGTGACGCACAACCGCGAGGGCTCGCTCGACGGGGTCGGCTACCGCCACAACCGGCGGGTCGAGCCGTGGGACCACGAGCTGGAGCTGGCGGTCGGCGAGCCCCTCCCGCAGGAGCCGGGCTGCGACTTCTGCGGCGCGTCCGGGCCGAGCTGGCTCTACTACCCGACGCTCGATCCCGACGACACCGACATGTTCGAGGTCGAGCTCGACACCACGGACCTGTCGGACGACGACACCGCCGTCGCCGTGCTCAACATGCTGTATCCGTGGTACGCGTGCGACACCTGCTCCGTCCTCGTCGCCGACCGCAACATCGACCTCCTCATCGGCCGCGCCCTCGACCGCACCCCCGTCCCGGAGGACGGCCCGGTCGACGAGGACACCGTCCGCGCACGCCTCCAGGGGTCCCTGTCGGTCTTCTTCACCACCCGCCCCGGCCGCCCGCAGCCGTCGCGCGCGGTGTAGCGTCTTCCCACCCCAGGGGACGGGGTGTCATCGGGGTTCATTAGGATCTATGCCGTTTTGGTGAGGCGCGTGTGGGTACGGGGGCGCAGATGTTCATTGAGGGGCGGTTCCACGGGCCGGCGGGGTCCGGGAACGGTGGATACGTGGCCGGCCGCCTGGCGGGCCGGGTGCCGATCGACACGGTGACGGTGACGCTGCGGCAGCCGCCGCCGCTGGACACCGAGCTGACGGTCACGGTGGAGGACGAGCGGGGGCACAGCTGCCGGCTGTGGGACGGTGAGCGGCTGATCGCGGAGGCGCTGGCGGGCGCGATCGTCGTGCCGCCGATCGCGCCCGTCCCGTTCGAGCGGGCGCAGGAGGCGGCGGAGAAGTACCGGGCGCAGGAGAACCACCCGTTCCCGGGCTGCTTCGTCTGCGGGCCGGACCGCGAGCCCGGCGACGGGCTGCGGCTGGAGCCGGGGCCGGTCGGCGACGACACCGTCGCGGCGCCGTGGGTGCCGGAGCGGGTCCCCGAGCGGGAGCTGGTGTGGGCGGCGCTCGACTGCCCCGGCGGCTGGTCGTTCGACGTGGCGGGCCGCCCGGCGGTGCTCGGCACCATGACCGCGCAGGTGATGGACGTCCCCGAGGCCGGCGAGCGGTGCGTCGTGATGGGGCTCGCGCGCAGCCGCGAGGGGCGCAAGATGCACGCGGCGACGGCGCTGTACGGCGCGGACGGCAGGCTGCTGGGCCGCGCGGAGCAGATCTGGATCGAGATCGATCCGGAGGTGTTCGGGCGCTGAGCCCGGCCGCCGGCCGGTGATCCGCAGCCGACCGGCCCCTGCCGGTTCCGCATGAATCGCGGAAATGTGTCGCCGGGCACTGTCGCCGGCGCCGGATCCGCTGTTCAATCTGAGCTGCCGCGGAAACGGAGGCGCAGCCCATGAGCGGAGACGGCTTACTCATCCTCGGCCTGGCGGCCCTGGCGATCTACACGGGCGTGCACTGGGAGCGGGCGCGCCGCTCGGTGACGGACCTGCGGCTGAGCCGCCGCCGCGTCAGCAACCTGCGGCAGGCCGCGGCGCGCGAGCGCGGCCACGTCGTGGCGATCACCGCGGTGGCGGCGCTGGCGTTCTTCCTGGCGGTCCGGTACGGCTGAGCCCGGGCGGGGTCCGCCCGGGCGGGCGCGGCACGGTCGCCGGCGAACATGGCTCAGGGACCGGCGAGCACGGTCAGGGGCCAGCGAACAGGGGGTCTTCGCGGTCCACGCCGTTCAGGGGGCGGTGGCGGTCGCGCGCCTCGCCGCCCGGCATCTGGTGGCCGCCGGTGTTCGAGCCCGGTGTCCCGTTCGGGGCGGGCGCGACGTTCGGCGGCGGCGCCCCGAGCGGCATCGGGACACCGTTCGGCGCGGCGCTGTTGGGGGAGGCGCTGTTCGGGGAGGCGCTGTTCGAGGGTGCGGTGTGCGGCATGGCGGCGTACGGGGCGGGGCCGCCGATGGGGGGCAGGCCCGGCGGCGGGCCCGCGGGCTGCGTACCGGGGCCGTTCGGGAGGCCCGCCGGGGGCACCGGGGTGCCGCCGCCCGGCATCCGGCCGCCGGGCGGGATGTTCGACGACAGCGTGCTGTGGGTGAACTGGTCGACCTGGCGGCGGGCCCGGTCGGCCTCGGCGCGGGCGGCGTCGCGCTCCTCGGCGAGGGCGGTCAGCGCGGCCTGCTGCTCGGCGACCGACTGGGACAGCTGCCGCAGCTGCACGGCCTGGTCGCCGACCTTGCCGGCCAGCTCGTCGCGCTCCCGGGTCGCGGCCTCGGCCTGCGTCCGGGCGGCGTCGCGCTCCTTGGCGGCCTCGTCGGCGCGCGCGCCGGCGCGGACGACCTCCGCCTCGGCCTCGGACTGGGCGCGCAGCGCGGCGGTGCGCTCGGCCTCGGCCTTGCTGGCGGCCTGCATGGCGCGCTGCCGCTGCGCCTCGGTGTCGCGCATGGCGTTGCGCAGGTCCTCGGCGCCCTGCTTGGCGACGGCGGCCTCCACGCGCTGCGCCTCGGCGGCCCCCTCGGCCTCGGCGAGCTTGGCGTGCAGGCCGACGAGCTCGGCCCGCGCCGCCTCCAGCGCGGCGAGCAGCTCGGTCTCGCGGGCGGCGACGCGGTCGCGCTCGCTCTCGGCGGCGAGCTTGGCCGTCATCGACTGCTGCGCGATCTGGTGGGCCTCCTCCCACGCCTGCTGCGCGGCGTCGCGCTTGGCGGTGGCGAGCCTGGCCTCCTCACGGGCCTGGCCGGCGGTGCCCTCGGCGTCCTCCGCGCGCTTGCGGGAGGTGGCGGCCTCGTGCCATGCCTCCTGCGCCCGGCGCTGCGAGGCGTCCCGCTCGGTCTGCGCGATGGCGAGCTCGCGGGCGGCCTCGGCGCGCACCTCGGCGACGCGGCGCTCGACGCCGGCGACGCTCAGCTCGGAGGTCAGCGAATCGGCGAGCAGGTCGGCGGCCTTCTCCAGCCGCTCCACCATCTCCCAGGCGGAGGCGACCTGGCCGGTGAGGCCGGGCGCGTCCCGGCCGCGGTCGCGGCGGTCGCGGGCCTCGCGGGCGCAGGCGCCGTCGTTGTCCTGGCAGTAGCGGACGGCGCGGACCGCCCCCACGGGCTGGGGGACGGGGCGTCCGCAGTTCGCGCACGGCCAGACCGTGACGGGGTCTCCCATGCGGGCGACCGCCGTCTCGGTGGACTCCCCCGAGCCTCCGGAGACCGCGCCGCCCTGGGGAGCCGCGGCCGTCCCCTCGGGGCCGCGAATGTCGCGCTCTTCGCTGTTAGGCATGGAATGAACCATACGCACTGATGGGAGTTGCCGCAGTGACTTGCGAGGCGGATGTGGGGGTGCCCACTTCGTCGTTCAGTGAGCGGCGAAGCGGTCGGTGGCCTCGATGAGCCGGTCCCGGACGCCGGGCTCGGAGCCGCCGTGCCCGGCGTCCTCGACGATGTGGAACTCCGCCTCGGGCCACGCCCGGTGCAGATCCCACGCCTGGTCCGGCGGCGTCTTCATGTCGTAGCGGCCGTTGACGATCACGGCCGGGATCCGGCGGACCCGGTCGACCCCCGCGAGGAGCCCCTCCGCGGGCAGGAAGCCGCCGTTGGAGATGTAGTGGTGCGTGATGCGGGCGAACGCCAGGACGGTCGCGTCGACCAGGTCCGGCGGCGGGACCGGCAGGAGCGTGTTGGCGGACAGCTCCCAGGCCATCCAGGCGCGGGCGGCCGGCCCGTGGACGGCCGGGTCCGGATCCTCGATGCGGCGCCCGTAGGCGGTCATCAGGTCGTCCTGCTCGGCGGGCGGGACCGCGTCCCGGAACGCCGCCCACTCGGCCGGGAACAGGTGCGAGGCGCCGCCCGGCGCGAACGCCCACGCCTCGTCGGACGGGCGGACGAGGTACACGCCGCGGAGCACGATCCCGGTGACGCGGTCCGGGTGCGCCTGCGCGTAGGCGAGCGCGAGCGTGCTGCCCCAGCTGCCGCCGAACACCAGCCACCGGTCGACGCCGAGGTGCTCGCGCAGCCGCTCGATGTCGTCCACCAGGCGCGGGGTGACGTTGTGCTCCAGTGACACCGACGGGTCTCCGGCGTGCGGGAGGCTCTGCCCGCAGCCCCGCTGGTCGAACAGCACGATCCGGTACCTGGACGGGTCGAAGAACCGCCGGTTGTCGGGCAGGAGCCCGCCGCCGGGGCCGCCGTGCAGGAACACCGCGGGCCTGCCGCCCGGGTTCCCGCAGACCTCCCAGTGAACGCGCTGGCCGTCGCCGACGTCGAGCAGACCGGAGTCGTACGGCTCGATCGGCGGATAGTACTCCCGCAACGTCATGATCCAGTCATACCAGGCGGCCGATCATGCCCGGTCCGATCGGGGCGACCGGTCAGTGCCGGGCTCGGAGCCGGGCTCAGAGTTGGGCCATGGCCTTGCGGATGCGCTTGTCGGAGACCGGGAAGCGGGTCCCGAGCTGCTGGGCGAAGAGGCTGACCCGCAGTTCCTCCAGCATCCAGCGGATCTGCCGGGCCGGTTCGTCGTCGCGGCGGGACGGGTGCAGGCGCCGCAGCGCCTGCTCGTACTCCTGCGCGAGGACGTCGACCTGGTGCGCGAGGGTCCGGTCGCGTCCGGGGTTCTCGGGGAGCTTGTCGAGCCTGCCCTGCAGAGCGCGCAGGTAGCGGGGCAGGTCGTGGAGCCGCGCCCAGCCGGTCGCGGTGACGAAACCGGGGTGGATCAGCTTGCCGAGCTGCCCGCGGATGTCGGTCAGCGCCGGGACGAGCGTCAGGCTCGTGGTGCCGCGCAGCCGCCGGTCGACCTCGTGCGCCTCGGCGAGGATCCGCTCGACCAGCGCGACGATCTGCGCCGTCGCGTCGTGGAGGCCGGCGCGGACGCGGTCGTACAGGGCGCGGAAGCCGTCCTCGTCCCAGGCCGGGCCGCCCGCCTCGGCGATGAGCCGGTCGGCGGCGGCGGTGACGCAGTCGTCGAACAGCGCCGCGACGGAGCCGTGCGGGTTGTGGCTGAGCGCGAGCTTGCCCTGGTTGGTCAGGCGGCCCTGGATCAGCTTCACCGGGGACGGCGCGTTCAGCAGGATCAGCCGCCGCGTGCCGAGCCACATGGCGCGGCGCTGCTCGGCCTCCGTCTCGTACATGCGGACGGCGACCGTGCCGCCCTCGTCGGTGAGCGCCGGGTACGCCTTGACGTCGTAGCCGTTCTGCCTCTGCTCGTAGGTGCGGGGCAGTTCGCCGATCGTCCACTCGGTGAGTCCGGAGCGCTCGATGGTGGACGCGGCCTTCGACAGCGTCCCGCGCACCTTTCCGGCGAGGCGGCGCTTCAGCTCGCCGAGGTCGGTGCCCTCGCCGAGGGTGCGGCTCTTCTCGTCCACGACGCGGAACGTGATGCGCAGGTGGGCGGGCAGGCGGGACGGGTCCCACGCCTCCCGCGCGACGGGCACGCTCGTCAGCGCGGTCAGCTCGCGTTCGAGGGCGTCCAGCAGCGGCTCGGTGCGCGGCGCGACGCGGCCGAGGACCTTGCGGGCGTAGTCGGGCGCCGGGACGAAGTTGACGCGCAGCTGCTTCGGCAGCGACCGGATCAGCTCGGTGACGAGTTCGGTGCGCAGCCCGGGGACCTGCCACTCGAAGCCGTCCGGCCGCACCTGGTTGAGGACCTGGACGGGGACGTGCACGGTCACGCCGTCGGCGTCGGTGCCGGGCTCGAACTGGTAGGTGAGGCGCAGGCGCAGCGGGCCCTGCTTCCACACGTCGGGGTAGTCGGCCTCGCTGACCCCGCCCGCCGTCTCGTTGATGAGCATCGACTTCTCGAACCCGAGCAGGTCGGGGTCGGCGTGCCGGGCCTTCTTCCACCAGGCGTCGAAGTGGCGCCCGGAGACGACGTCCTCGGGTATCCGCTCGTCGTAGAAGTCGAACAGGGTCTCGTCGTCGACGAGGATGTCGCGGCGCCGGGCGCGGTGCTCCAGCTCCTCGACCTCGTCCAGCAGGGCGCGGTTGTCGTGGAAGAACCGGTGGTGGGTCTCCCAGTCGCCCTCGACGAGCGCGTGCCGGATGAACAGCTCGCGCGACAGCTCCGGGTCGATGCGGCCGTAGTTGACGCGGCGGTCGGCGACGATCGGCACCCCGTAGAGGGTGACCTTCTCGTGCGCCATCACGGCCGCCTGCTTCTTCGACCAGTGCGGCTCGCTGTAGTTGCGCTTGACCAGGTGCTCGGCGAGGGGCTCGATCCAGTCGGGCTCGATCTTCGCGTTGATCCGCCCCCACAGCCGGGACGTCTCGACCAGCTCCGCCGACATCACCCAGCGCGGCGGCTTCTTGAGCAGCGCCGACCCGGGGAACACCGCGAACCGCGCGCCGCGCGCACCGGCGTACTCCTGGCCCCGGCGCTGCTTCTCCTTCCTCTCGGCGTCGATCAGCCCGATGTGGGAGAGCAGGCCGGCGAGCAGCGAGGTGTGGATCAGGTCGGGCGGCGCGTCGGCGGTGTTGAGCGTGACGCCGAGCGCCTTGGCGACCTGCTTGAGCTGGCCGTGCAGGTCCTGCCACTCGCGGACGCGCAGGAAGTGCAGGAACTCGTTCTTGCACATCCGGCGGAACGCGCTGCCCGACAGCTCCTGCTGCTGCTCGCGCAGGTACTTCCACAGGTTCAGGTAGGCCAGGAAGTCGGAGGTGGGGTCGGCGAACCGGCGGTGCTTCTCGTCGGCGGCCTGCTGGTTGTCGGCGGGACGCTCGCGCGGGTCCTGGATGGACAGCGCCGACGCGATGACGAGGACCTCCCGGACGCAGCCGTTCTTGTCGGCCTCCAGCACCATGCGGGCGAGCCGCGGGTCGACGGGCAGCTGGGCGAGGCGGCGGCCGAGCGGGGTGAGGCGCTTGCGCGGGTCCTTCTCGGCGGGGTCGACGGCGCCCAGCTCGTGCAGCAGGTCGACGCCGGCCTTGACGTTGCGGCGGTCCGGCGGCTCCACGAACGGGAACGCGGCGATGTCGCCGAGCCCGAGCGAGGTCATCTGCAGGATGACGGACGCGAGGTTGGTGCGCAGGATCTCCGGGTCGGTGAACTCGGGGCGGGACTCGAAGTCCTCCTCGGAGTACAGCCGGACGCAGACGCCCTCGGACACGCGCCCGCAGCGTCCCTTGCGCTGGTTCGCCGACGCCTGCGACACCGGCTCGATCGGGAGCCGCTGCACCTTCAGCCGGTGGCTGTAGCGGGAGATGCGGGCGGTGCCGGGGTCGACGACGTACTTGATGCCGGGGACGGTCAGCGACGTCTCGGCGACGTTGGTCGCGAGGACGATCCGCCGGCCGCGATGCGCCTGGAACACCCGGTGCTGCTCGGCGGCCGACAGCCGCGCGTACAGCGGCACCACCTCGGTGGCTCCCCGCTGCCGGGTGAAGTGCTTGGTCAGCGCGTCGGCGGTGTCGCGGATCTCCCGCTCGCCGCTGAGGAACACCAGCACGTCGCCGGGGCCCTCGCGGCCCAGCTCGTCGACCGCGTCGGTGATCGCCTGGATCTGGTCGCGGTCGGGGTCGGCGGACGGGTCCTCCGGGTCGGCGACGGGCCGGTACCGGACCTCGACCGGGTAGGTGCGGCCCGACACCTCCACGATCGGCGCGTTCCCGAAGTGCTCGGAGAACCGCTCCGGGTCGATCGTCGCCGAGGTGATGATCACCTTGAGGTCGGGGCGCCGGGGCAGGATCTCCTTGAGGTACCCGAGCAGGAAGTCGATGTTCAGGCTGCGCTCGTGCGCCTCGTCGATGATCAGCGTGTCGTACTGCCGCAGCAGCCGGTCGGTCTGGATCTCGGCGAGCAGGATGCCGTCCGTCATCAGCTTGACGAGCGTCCCGTCGCTGGACCGGTCGGTGAACCTGACCTTGTAGCCGACGGTGTCGCCGAGCTCGGTGCCGAGCTCCTCGGCGATGCGGTCGGCGACCGTCCGGGCGGCGAGCCGGCGCGGCTGGGTGTGCCCGATCGAGCCGAGCACGCCCCGGCCCAGCTCCAGGCAGATCTTGGGGATCTGGGTGGTCTTGCCGGACCCCGTCTCGCCCGCGACGATCACGACCTGGTGGTCGCGGACCGCGGCGAGGATGTCGTCCTTCTTCTGCGCCACCGGCAGCTCGGCCGGATAGGTGATCGCGGGCACGGCGAGGCGCCGCCGCTCGACCCGCCGCGCGGCGGACTCGACATCGGCGGCGATCTCCTCGGCGGCCCGCGCGCGGCGCGCGGCGTCGCGCATCTTCTGGGCGCCGTCGATCCGGCGGCGCAGCCGGTGCTGATCACGGAGCATCAGCTCCGGCAGGCGCGCGCGCAGGCCGGCGAGCGGCGATTTCAAACTCGTCCTCATATCCGTCACCAAGGATAGGGTTCCGGGCACGCGGCCCCGCTCACCCCGCAAACCTTCGCACCGTAGCCCGAACACCCCGTGCGGGGCGATCCGTTTTCGGGCGGCGACGGTCTACAACGCCGATCCACCGGACGGAATTCCGGGGCCGCGCCTGCACGGCGGCCCCGGAAACGCCGGCGGTGCCGCTCAGCCCGCGCCGTAGACCGGCTCGGGGGCGGGGGCCTTGGCCAGGAGGTCCGTGACGACGGCGCCGACCTCGGCCGGGTCCCACCTGGCGCCCTTGTCGGCCGCCGGGCCGTGGCGGAAGGCGTCCATCACGCAGATCTTGCCGCCCTCGGCCTCGAAGACCCGGCCGGTCACGCCGCGGGACTCGGCGGAGCCGAGCCAGACGACGAGCGGCGAGACGTTCTCGGGGGCCATCGCGTCGAACTCGCCCTCGGCGGGGGCGGCCATCGTCTGCGCGAAGACCTCCTCGGTCATCCGGGTGCGGGCGGCGGGCGCGATCGCGTTGACGGCCACGCCGTAGCGGCCCATCTCGGCGGACGCGACGAGGGTCAGCCCGACGATGCCGGCCTTGGCGGCGGAGTAGTTGCCCTGGCCGACGCTGCCGAGCAGCCCGGCGCCGGACGAGGTGTTGATCACCCGGGCGTCCACGGGGCGGCCCGCCTTGCTCTCGGCCCGCCAGTACCGGCCGGCGTGCTTGAGCGGCAGGAAGTGGCCCTTGAGGTGGACGCGCATGACGGCGTCCCACTCGTCCTCGCCCAGGTTGACCAGCATCCGGTCGCGCAGGAACCCGGCGTTGTTGACGAGGGTGTCCAGCCGGCCGAAGGTGTCGGTCGCCGTCGCGATCAGCGCGGCGGCGCCCTCGTCGGTGGCGATGTCGCCGGTGTCGGCGACGGCCTTCCCGCCGAGCGCCTCGATCTCGCGGACGACGTCGTGCGCGGGCCCCCCGGAGGCGTCGCCGGTGCCGTCCCGCGCGACGCCCAGGTCGTTCACGACGACGAGGGCGCCCTGCCGGGCGAACTCCAGCGCGTGCGCGCGGCCGAGGCCGCGGCCGGCGCCGGTGACGGCGACCACCCGGTCCTTGCAGATCATCGCGTTTCCTCCTTGTTCACGGTGGCGGCGTCCAGGAAGGCGGGGCGCTCTCCCCCGCCGTGGACCTGCATCGAGGCGCCGGTGACGTAGGACGCCAGGTCGGACGCCAGGAAGGCGCAGGCGGCGCCGATGTCGTAGGGGTCGGCGAGGCGGCCCATCGGGACGGTGTCCGCGACCGCCGCGATGCCGTCCTCGTCGCCGTAGTGCAGGTGGGACAGTTCGGTGCGGACCATCCCGAGGATGAGCGTGTTGACGCGGATGTGCGGCGCCCACTCGACGGCCAGCGACGTGGTGAGGCTGTGCAGGCCGGCCTTGGCGGCGCCGTAGGCGGCGGTGCCGGGCGACGGACGCACCCCGCTGACGCTGCCGATGTTGACGACCGAGCCGCCGCCCTGCTCCATGATCTTGGGGTGCAGCGCCCGCGCCATGATCAGCGCGGAGGTCAGGTTCAGCTCGATGATCTTGACGTGGGTGCGCAGGCTCCCGTCCGCGACGGGCAGGAACGGGGCGCCGCCCGCGTTGTTGACGAGCACGTCGACGCGGTCCAGGCCGTCGGCGAACGCCTGCACGGCGTCCGGGTCGCGCACGTCCAGCGAGACGAAGCGGGCCGTGCGGCCGCCCGCCTGCGGCAGTGCCTCGGGCTCGCGCCGGGCCACCGCGACGACGTCGGCCCCCGCCTCCAGGAGGGCGCGGCTGATCCCGGCGCCGACCCCGCGCACGCCGCCCGTGACCACGGCGGTCCGGCCGCCCAGGTCGAGCGTCAGTGACATTCCGCCTCCTCTGCTACCTTCTGTTCTAACAAATGTTTGGTGGAAAGGTAGCGCATGGGAGTCTCCACCACGACCCTGGACGGGGTCGCCGAGATCGTCGTGGACGCGCCTCCGGTCAACGCCCTGACCGTCGCGGGCTGGTACGAGCTGGCCGACGCGGTCACCGCGGCCGGCCGCGACCCGGACGTCGGCGCCGTCGTGCTCCGGGCCGCCGGCCGGGGCTTCAACGCGGGCGTCGACATCAAGGAGATGCAGAGCACCGAGGGCCACGGCGCGCTGGTCGGCGCGAACCGCGGCTGCTACGCGGCGTTCGCGGCGGTCTACGACTGCGAGGTCCCGGTCGTCGCGGCCGTCCACGGCTTCTGCCTGGGCGGCGGGATCGGACTGGCCGGCAACGCCGACATCGTGGTCGCCTCGCAGGACGCCTACTTCGGGCTCCCCGAGGTCGACCGGGGCGCGCTCGGCGCCGCGACGCACCTGGCCCGGCTCGTCCCGCAGCACCTGATGCGGGCGATGGTCTACACGTGCCGCAACGTCACGGCGGACGAGCTGCACCACCACGGCTCGGTGCTGGAGGTCGTCCCGGCGGACGAGCTGCGCGCCAAGGCCATGGAGGTCGCCGCGAACATCGCCGCGAAGGACAAGTACGTCATCCGGCGGGCCAAGGAGTCGCTGAACGGCATCGACCCGGTCGACGTCAAGCGCAGCTACCGCTACGAGCAGGGCTTCACGTTCGAGCTCAACCTCGTCGGCGCGGGCGACGAGCACCGCGACGCGTTCGTCGCGAAGGGGGCGAAATGAGCAGCAAGGTGATGTCGGCCGATGAGGTCGCCGCGTCGCTGGAGAGCGGCATGACGGTCGGGATCGGCGGCTGGGGGTCGCGGCGCAAGCCGATGGCGCTCGTCCGGGCGATCCTGCGCTCCCCCGTCACCGACCTCACGGTGGTGGCCTACGGCGGGCCGGACGTCGGCCTGCTGTGCGCGGCCGGCAAGGTCCGGCGCCTCGTCACCGCGTTCGTCACGATGGACTCGATCCCGCTGGAGCCGCACTTCCGGCAGGCGCGGCAGACCGGGGCCATCGCGCTGACCGAGTACGACGAGGGCATGTTCCTGTTCGGGCTGTACGCGGCGGCGCACGGGCTGCCGTTCCTGCCCACCCCGGTCGGGCTCGGCTCGGACGTCCTGAAGGTCAACCCGGAGCTGAAGACGATCCGGTCGCCGTACGAGGACGCGACCGAGCTCGTCGCCGTCCCCGCCCTGAAGCTGGACGTGGCGCTCGTCCACATGAACCGTGCCGACGCGCGCGGCAACGCCCAGTACCTCGGCCCCGACCCGTACATGGACGACCTGTTCGCCAAGGCGGCCGGCCGCGCCTACGTGTCGTGCGAGCGGCTCGTCGACACGGCCGACTTCGCCAAGGAGGGCCCGGTGCAGTCGCTGCTGATCAGCCGGGCGCACGTGGCGGGCGTGGTCGAGACCCCGAACGGGGCGCACTTCACCGACTGCGCGCCCGACTTCGGGCGGGACGAGAAGTTCCAGAAGCTCTACGCGCAGTCGGCGGCCGACCCGGAGAAGTGGGCGGAGTTCACCGAGCGGTTCCTGTCCGGCGACGAGGCCGCCTACCAGGACGCCGTCCGGGTCTGGCGGGAGGAGAACCGATGAGCGACATCACGCGCGCGGAGGTGTGCGCGGCGGCGTGCGCCGACCTGTTCCGGGGCGACGGGGAGATCGTCGCGGCGGCGGTGGCCGGCTTCGTGCCGATGCTGGGGTCGCGGCTGGCGCGGGCCACGTTCGCACCCGACCTGCTGACGACGGACGGCGGGCCGTCGCTGAGCGCCGAGCCCGTCCCGCTCGGCGGGTCGGCGGAGACGGTCGAGGGCTGGCTGCCGTTCCGCGACCACCTGTGGCTCGTCCTGAACGGGCGGCGGCACGTGGTGATGGGCCCGAGCCAGATCGACGCGCACGGCAACACCAACATCTCCTGCATCGGCGACTGGGAGCGTCCGGCGCGGCAGCTCCTCGGGGTGCGCGGCGGGCCCGGCAACACGCTGCTGAACCCGACGAGCTACTGGGTGCCGAAGCACTCGACGCGCGTGTTCACCGAGAAGGTCGACATGGTCAGCGGCGTCGGCTGGGACCGGGGCGCGCACGAGATCCGCGCCGTCGTGACCAACCTCGCGGTGCTCGACTTCGACACCCCGGACCGGCGGATGCGGCTGCGGTCCGTCCACCCGGGCGTGAGCGTCGAGGACGTCGTGGCCGCCACCGGCTTCGAACTGGCCGTCCCCGACGAGGTGCCCGACACGCGGCTGCCGGACGGCGGCGAACTGCGGATCATGCGCGAGGTCCTCGATCCGAAGGGGCTGCGCGAGCGGGAGGTCCCGGCATGAGCGAGGCGGACCCGGGGGCGCGGGAGGGCGAGCAGCTGCTCGACACTCCGCTGACCCGGCTGACCGGCGTGCGGCACCCGGTCGTCCAGACCGGCATGGGCTGGGTCGCCGGGCCGAAGCTCGTCACGGCGACGGCGAACGCGGGCGGCCTCGGGATCCTCGCGTCGGCGACGATGACGCTGGGCCAGCTCGCGGAGGCGATCCGCGAGGTCAAGGACCGCACGGACGCGCCGTTCGGCGTCAACCTGCGGGCCGATGCCGGGGACGCGGGCGACCGCATCGACCTCCTGATCAAGGAGGGCGTGAAGGTCGCCTCGTTCGCGCTCGCCCCGAAGAAGGAGCTGATCGCCAAGCTGAAGGACGCCGGGCTCGTGGTGATCCCGTCGGTCGGCGCGCGGCGGCACGCGGAGAAGGTCGCGGGCTGGGGCGCGGACGCCGTGCTCGTCCAGGGCGGCGAGGGCGGCGGCCACACCGGCGCCGTCGCGACGACGCTGCTGCTGCCGCAGGTCGTGGACGCGGTCGACATCCCGGTCATCGCGGCGGGCGGCTTCTTCGACGGGCGCGGCCTCGCCGCCGCGCTGTCCTACGGGGCGGCGGGCGTCGCGATGGGCACCCGGTTCCTGCTCACCTCCGACAGCTCGGTGCCGGACGCGGTCAAGCAGGTCTACCTGAAGACCGGCGAGACCGTGGTGACCCGGCAGGTGGACGGCATGCCGCACCGCGTGCTGCGCAGCGAGCTGGTCGACACGCTGGAGAAGTCCGGGCGGGTCGGCGGCCTGGTGCGGGCGGTGCGCAACGGCGCCCGGTTCAGGAAGCTGTCCGGGATGTCGTGGCGCGCGATGATCGCCGACGGGAAGGCGATGAAGCACGGCAAGGACCTGTCGTGGTCGCAGGTGCTGATGGCCGCGAACACGCCGATGCTGCTGAAGGCGGCCATGGTGGACGGCCGTCCCGACCTGGGCGTGATGGCGTCCGGCCAGGTCGTCGGCGTCATCGACGACCTGCCGACGTGCGGTGAGCTGATCGACGGCATCGTGCGGCAGGCCGTCGAGGCGATCACCGCGCAGCAGTCCCTCCTGGTGCGCTAGGCGCCTTCGGCGCCGCGACCGCGCGGCACGTCCGCCGGCCCCCGCGGAACTCCTCGCCGGGGCCGATACGGCGGGCGTGCCGCGCCGGCGCGCGTCAGTACCGTCCTCCGACGGCGGCGGGGACGTCGTCCAGCTCGGCCAGGTCGGTCTCGGTGAGGTCCAGGCCGGCGGCGCCCGCGTTGTCGTGCAGGTAGCGCTGCTTCTTCGTGCCGGGGATCGGGATGACGTGCTCGCCCTGCGCGAGCGTCCAGGCGATCGCGACCTGCGCCGGGGTGGCGCCGTGCCGTCCGGCGACCGCCTTGACGACGTCGACGATGCGCAGGTTGGCCTTCAGCGCGTCCTCCTGGAAGCGCGGGTTGCCGCCGCGGAAGTCGGTGTCCTCGAAGTCGGCGGACGTGACCGTCCCGGTGAGGAAGCCGCGGCCGAGCGGCGAGAACGGGACGAACGCGGCGCCGTTGGCGGCGCACCAGCCGACCACGTCGCCCACTTCCTCGCCCGCGCCGGTGTGGCCCGGCGCCATGCCGGCCACCGCGCCGGGCGCGCCCATCGCGTCGCGCGTCCACAGCGACAGCTCCGACTGGATCGCGGCGACCGGGTGGATCGCGTGCGCCTCCGCCGCCTGCCGCACGCTGACCTCCGACAGGCCGAGCGTGCGGACCTTCCCCTCGGCGACCAATTCGGCCATCGCGCCCCAGGTCTCGGCCAGCGGCACGTCCGCGTCGACCCGGTGCAGGTAGTACAGGTCGATGACGTCGGTGCCGAGCCTGCGCAGGCTGTCCTCGGCGGACGCCTTGATGTGCTCGGGCGTCCCGTTCCGGACGAGGTTCCAGGACGACCTGTCCCCGACGACCAGACCGGTCTTCGTCGCCACGACCGCCTCGCCGCGGCGTCCCCGCAGCGCGCGGCCGACGAGCGTCTCGTTGTGGCCGTCGCCGTAGGGCTGCGCGGTGTCCAGGAACGTGACGCCGAGGTCGAGGGCCTCGCGGATCAGCGCGGCCGACGCGTCGTCGTCCCGCTCCGACGCGCTGTAGGCCCAGCTCATCCCCATGCAGCCGAGCCCGACCGCGCCGACCGGCGTGCCCGCGAAATCACGCGTCCTCATGAGTCCTCCTCAGTGGTTCTCGTTACGAGGACGATCATGCGGGACGGGCCGCCGGCCCACCAGACTCCGCTCATCATGGGTGTGGCACCACCACCCTGGGGCGGTTCAGCTCGCGGCGGCCATGCCGCGGCGCGCCATCAGCCCTTCGAGCCGCTCCCGCGTGCCGGTTCCGGGCCGCGGGTTGTACAGCACCAGGTTGCTGCCCGGGCGGTCGGCCAGCGGCAGCAGCGTCCCCTCGAAGATCAGCTCGCCCGCGTCCGGATGCCGGATCCCCTTCACGGCCTGCGTGTTCGCGCTGACGTCGTGGCGGGGCCACAGCTCGGCGAACTCGGGGCTGACGGCCAGCATGTCCGCGATGAGCCGGCCGAACTCCGGGTCGTCGGGGCAGCGGGCGACGTCGGCGCGGAACCGGGCGACGACGTCGGGCGCCGTCGCGGCCCAGTGCGTGTTCATCGACCGGTACCGGACGTTGGTGAAGAACGTGACCAGGCTGTTGTGGTCGGTGTCGCCGTAGCCGAAGACCTCGCGGGCCGCGTCGTTGATCGCGATGAAGTTCCAGTACCGGTCGCGGACGTAGGCGGGCCGGGGCGACCAGGCGTCCAGCACCCGCTGCAGCTCCGGCGTGATCGGGACGGCCGGGGCCGCGCCGGCCCGCGGCGGGTTCAGCCCGGCGAGCAGGTACAGGTGCTCGCGCTCGGCGGCGTCCAGGCGCAGGGCGCGGCCGATCGCGTCCAGCACCTCGCCGGACACCGTGATGTCGCGGCCCTGCTCCAGCCACGTGTACCAGGAGACGCCGACCCCGGCGAGGACGGCGACCTCCTCGCGGCGCAGGCCCGGCGTGCGGCGCCGCCCGCCGTCCGGCATGCCGACGTCGGCGGGGGTGAGCCGGGCGCGGCGGGTCCGCAGGAAGTCGCGGAGTTCGTCGCGCCGGCCGGGGGCGGGAGTCGGGCTTGCCATGCCGCCACGATATCCGCCGCGGCCGCCCAGCACGGGATCGGCCGCCCGCGCCCCGGCAGCCGCCGGCGCTCCGCCGCGGCCGCCGGTCAGTCCTCGAGGAGCCGGCGGCCGATGATCATCTTCTGGATGTCGGCGGTGCCCTCGCCGATCAGCAGCATGGGGGCCTCGCGGTAGAGGCGCTCGATCTCGTACTCCTTGGAGTAGGCGTAGCCGCCGTGGATGCGGAACGCGTCCTCCACGACCTCCTTGCAGTACTCGCTGGCGAGGTACTTCGCCATGCCCGCCTCCAGGTCGTTGCGCTCGCCGGAGTCCTTGCGGCGTGCCGCCATCACCATCATCTGGTGCGCGGCCTCGACCTTGGTCGCCATCTCGGCGAGGCGGAACAGGACGGCCTGGTGCTCGGCGATGGGCCTGCCGAACGTCTCGCGCCGGCGCGCGTAGTCCAGGGCCAGCTCGTAGGCGCGCATGGCGACGCCGCAGCCGCGCGCCGCGACGTTGACGCGGCCGACCTCGACGCCGTCCATCATCTGGTAGAAGCCCCGGCCGGGCGTCCCGCCGAGGATCTGGGCCGCGGGGACGCGGTGGCCGTCGAAGATCAGCTCGGTGGTGTCGACGCCCTTGTAGCCCATCTTCTCGATCTTGCCGGGGACGGTCAGGCCGGGCGCGACCTCGCCGAAGCCGGGGGTCTTGTCGATGAGGAACGTGGTCATGCCGCGGTGGCCGGCGTCCGGGTCGGTCTTGACGAGCGTGGCGACCAGGTTGGCCGAGCCGCCGTTGGTCAGCCACATCTTCTGGCCGTTGATCACGTAGTCGCCGCCGTCCGGGACGGCGCGGGTCGTGATGGCGGAGACGTCCGAGCCGCAGCCCGGCTCCGACATCGAGAACGCGCCCCGGATCTCCCCCGCCGCCATCTTCGGCAGGTAGTGCGCCTTCTGCTCCGGCGTCCCGTGCTGGGTGATCATCCAGGCGACGATGAAGTGGGTGTTGACGATGCCGGACACGCTCATCCAGCCGCGCGACAGCTCCTCCACGGCCAGCGCGTACGTCAGCAGCGGCTCGCCGAGCCCGCCGTACTCCTCGTCGATCATCAGGCCGAAGAGCCCGAGGTCCTTCATGCCGTCCACGATGGCCTGCGGGTACTCGTCCGCGTGCTCCAGGGCGGTGGCGACCGGGAGGATCTCCCGGTCGGTGAACGCCCGGACGGTCGCGATGATCTCCCGCTGCTCGTCCGACAGCCCGTGGGTCTGCTGCAGCCTGCTCATCTCGCTCCTCCCTAGCGGCCTTCGAAGCGCGGCGCCCGGCGCCCGGCGAACGCGGCGCGCCCCTCGGCGAAGTCGGCGGTGCCGAACAGGGCCGCCTGCTCCTCGCGCTCGGACTCCAGCAGCCCGTCCAGGCTCTGGCCGGCGCGGGCCAGCAGCCGTTTGGCGGCGGCGACCGACAGCGGGGCGAGCGCGGCGGCCTCCGCGGCGAGTCCGAGTGCGGCGTCCAGCGCCCCGCCGGACGGGGCCAGGGAGTCGGCGAGGCCGATCTCGTGGGCGCGGGGCGCGGTGACGGTCCGCCCGAAGACGAGCATCTCCTTGGCGCGCCCCATGCCGACGCGCCGCGGGAGCGTCCAGAGCAGGCCGCCGTCCGCGACGAGGCCGACCCTGCCGAACGCCGCGACGAACCGGGCGTCCTCGGCGGCGACCACGTGGTCGCAGACCGCGGCGAGGGACACGCCGAGCCCGGCCGCGGCGCCCTCGACCGCCGCGATCACGGGCGTCCCGCAGGTCGCGATGAGCCGGACGGCCTCGTGCACGGGCGCGAGCCGGGCCCGCACGGCGTCCGGGCCGGCGCCCTCCATCGACCGGACGTCGCCGCCCGCCGAGAACGTCCCGCCCGCACCGGTCAGCACGATCGCCCGGACCTGCGGGTCGGCGGCGGCGCGCCGCAGTTCCGCCAGGAGCCGCTCGCGCATCGGGATGTCGATCGCGTTGCGCGCCTCCGGCCGGTTCAGCGTGAGCAGGCGCGCCGCGCCGTGCCCGGTGACCGTGACCACCCGGTCGTCCATCAGCCCTCCCGGAAATTTTTCCTACGATACGGCGGCCGGGAAAGGGCCCTCACTCCGGCTGGGCCCCGGACCGCGTTCCCGGATGGACGGCGAGCAGGGTGCCCGCGTGCCGAATCGCCTCAGGTCGGGATCAGCGGACAGTGGGTGCCCTTGTAGATCGTGGGAACGCAGTAATTGCAGTGCGTGCACAGGGAGGGCGTGGACGGGTCGGCGGCGATCCGGTTCACCAGGTCGGGTTCGCGGAGCAGCGCGCGGGCCATGGCGACGAACTGGAAGCCCTCCTCCATCGCCGTGTCCATGGTCGCGCGATCGGTGATGCCGCCCAGCAGGATCAGCGGAAGGTCGAGCTCCGCCCGGAACCTGCGGGCGTGCTCCAGGAGGTAGGCGTCCTGGTAGGGGTAGACGCGCAGGAACTGCTTGCCGAACATCCGCAGGCCGATGCGCATGGGCAGCTTGTAGCTCGCCGCGAACTCGGGGATCGGCATCGGGCCGCGGAACAGGTACATCGGGTTGAGCAGGGAGCTGCCGGCGGTCAGCTCCAGCGCGTCGACCGTGCCCTCCTCCTGGAGTCTGCGGGCGACGTACAGGCTGTCGTCGATGTCCAGGCCGCCGCGGACGCCGTCGCGCATGTTGAGCTTGCCGGTGATCGCGATGCGGTCGCCGACCTCGTCGCGGACCGCGCGGGCGATGCCGAGCGCGACCTTGGCGCGGTTCTCGATCGGGCCGCCGTAGGCGTCCTTGCGCCGGTTCAGGCGCGGGCTGAGGAAGGAGCTGGCCAGGTAGTTGTGCCCGAAGTGCATCTCCACGGCGTCGAAGCCGGACTCGATCGCGAGGCGCGCGGCGTCGGCGTGCGCGCGGGTGATGCGCTCGATGTCCTCGGCCGTGGCGACCTTCGTGAAGGCCATGCCGAGCGGGTTGAAGAACCGCCCGGCGGAGATCGCGGGCAGCTTGTTGGAGCTGGCGTCGGCCACGGGCCCGGCATGCCCGATCTGGGCTGACGCGGCGGCGCCCTCGGCGTGCACGGCGTCGGTGAGGCGGCGCAGACCCGGGACGGCGTCGGGCCGCATCCAGATCTGCCCGCGCTCCGTCCGCCCCTCGGGCGAGACCGCGCAGTACGCGACGGTCGTCATCGCCACTCCCCCGGCGGCCGGCCGCCGGTGGTACTCGATCAGGTCGTCGCTCACCACGGCGTCCGGGGTCATCCCCTCGAACGTCGCGGCCTTGATCACCCGATTGCGCAGCGTCAGCGGCCCGAGCTGCGCCTTGTCGAACACGTCCACGGTCGGCTCCGGAGGGGGGTGGGGGCCCGCGGCGCCGCCGCGGGCCGGCGGGTCAGAGGCGTTCGAGGATGGTCACGTTGGCCTGGCCGCCGCCCTCGCACATGGTCTGGAGGCCGTAGCGGCCGCCGGTGCGCTCCAGTTCGTGGAGGAGGGTGGTCATGAGGCGGGCGCCGGTGGCGCCGAGGGGGTGGCCGAGGGCGATGGCGCCGCCGTTCGGGTTGACCTTCGCCGGGTCGGCGCCGGTCTCCTTGAGCCAGGCGAGGACGACGGACGCGAACGCCTCGTTGATCTCGACGGCGTCGATGTCGCCGATCGTCATCCCGGTCTTCTTCAGCGCGTACGCGGTGGCGGGGATCGGCGCGGACAGCATCCGGATCGGGTCCTCGCCGCGCGCGGAGATGTGGTGGATGCGGGCGCGCGGGGTGAGGCCGTGGTCCTTGACGGCCTGCTCGGAGGCGATGAGCAGCGCGGCGGAGCTGTCGGAGATCTGGGACGAGACGGCGGCGGTGAGGCGCCCGCCCTCCACGAGGGTCTTCAGGCCCGCCATCTTCTCCAGGGTGGTGTCGCGGCGCGGGCCCTCGTCGGCGGCGACGTCCTCGTAGGGGGCGATCTCGCGCTCGAAGCGGCCCTCGTCGATGGCGCGGATGGCGCGCTGGTGCGACTCGTAGGCGAACCTCTCCATGTCCTCGCGGGACAGGTCCCAGTCGCGGGCGATCATCTCGGCGCCGTTGAACTGGGAGACCTCGGTGCCGCCGTAGCGGCGCGTCCAGCCCTTGGAGCCGGCGAAGGGGCCCTCGGTGAAGCCGAGCGGCGCGGCGGCGGTCATCGCGGACGCGATCGGGATCTGCGACATGTTCTGCACGCCGCCCGCCACGACCAGGTCGGACGTCCCGGACAGGACGGCCTGCGCGGCGAAGTGCACGGCCTGCTGGGAGGAGCCGCACTGCCGGTCGACGGTGACGCCGGGGACCTCCTCGGGCAGCCCGGCGGCGAGCCAGCAGGTGCGGGCGATGTCGCCGGCCTGCGGGCCGATGGTGTCGACGCAGCCGAACACGACGTCCTCGACGGCGGACGGGTCGATCTTCGTCCGGTCCATCAGCGCGGTGAGGACGTGCGCGCCGAGGTCGGCGGGGTGCACGCCGGCGAGCCCGCCGTTGCGCCGCCCCACGGGGGCGCGGACGGCGTCGACGATGTAGGCCTCGGCCATGGTCTTCTCCTTCGTACAGGTCCGTCGTACAGGGGGCCTAGCTCGCCTGGATGCCTTCGAGGACCATGGCGAGGTACTGCTTGGCGATGTCGTCGGCGGACAGCCGCCCGCCGTGCTGGTACCAGTTCGCCGCGACCCAGACGGTGTCGCGGATGAAGCGGTACACGAGGGTCCGGTCGAGGTCGGCGCGGAACGCGCCCTCCTTGACGCCGCGGTCGAGCAGCGACAGCCACATCTCCTCGAACCGGCGCTGCGAGTCGAGCAGGTAGTGGAAGCGCTCGCTGGTCGCGAGGTGCTTGGACTCGTTCTGGTAGAGGACGACGGCGGGCCGGTGCCGGTCTATCGAGCGGAACGACTGGGCGACGACGGCCTCCAGGGTGTCGCGGGCGCTCAGCCCGGCCGAGAGGACCTGCTCGTACCCGGCCCACATCTCGTCCAGGAACGTCCGGAGGATCTCGTCGGCCATCGACTCCTTGGAGTCGAAGTGGTAGTACAGGCTGCCGCCGAGGATGCCGGCGGCGTCGGCGACCTTCCGGACGGTGGTGGCGGAGTAGCCCTGGGAGGCGAACACCTCGGCGGCCGTGGCGAGCAGTTCCGCCCGCCGTTCCGCGCGGGCGGCGGCGGTGCCCTCGGCGTCGCGCCGTCGTGGACTCATGTGCTTCCTATGCGTGCTGGGAGGAGACGGAGACGACCTCGCCCGTCATGTACGAGGAGTAGTCGCTGGCCAGGAAGACGATAACGTTGGCCACCTCCCAGGGCTCGGCGTAGCGCCCGAACGCCTCCCGGCGCGTCAGCTCGTCCAGCAGTTCCTCCGAGGTCACCTTGACCAGGTGGGGGTGCATGGCGAGGGACGGCGAGACGGCGTTGATCCGGACGCCGTAGTCGGCGGCCTCCAGCGCGGAGCAGCGGGTGAGCGCCATGACGCCGGCCTTCGCGGCGGCGTAGTGCGACTGGCCCTTCTGCGCCCGCCAGCCGATCACCGAGGCGTTGTTGACGATGACGCCCGCGCCCTGGCCGCGCATGATCCGCAGGGCGGCGCGGGTGCAGCGCATGGTGCCGTTGAGGGTGATGTCGATCACGCGGTCCCACTGCTCGTCGGCCATGTCGACGAGGTCGGCGGTCCCGCCGAGGCCGGCGTTGTTGACGGCGACGTCGATGCGCCCGAAGCGCTCGGCGGCGAGGTCGTAGAGGGCCCGCACCTGCTCCTCGGATGTGACGTCGCAGGGCAGGGAGGCGACGCGGTCGGCGCCGAACTCCTTCTCCAGCTCCTGCGCGGACGCGGTGAGCCGCCGCTCGTGCGTGTCGGAGATCAGGACGCGGGCGCCCTCCTCCAGGCAGCGGCGGGCGGTGGCGCCGCCGATCCCGGCCCCGGCCGCCGCGGTGATCACGACGGCGCGGTCCTTGAGGAGTCCGTGGCCGGGGACGTAGGGCGGGGGCGTCATCCGCGTGCCTCTCTGCTTGCGGTCGGTTCACGGGGCAGACCGAGCACGCGCTCGGCGATGATGTTGCGCTGGATCTCGTTCGACCCGGCGTAGATCGTGTCGGAGCGGGAGAACAGGAACAGCCGCTGCCAGTCGTTCAGGTCGTAGTTCCCCCCGGGGGTGGACCCCCGGACCCCCTGGGCTTCGCCCGAAGTGCGGTCGTAGTTCCCCCCGTCCGCGACGAGGCCGGCGGCGCCGAGGACGTCCATCGCCAGCTCGCCCAGTTCCCGGTGCCAGGTGCCCCAGACGAGCTTGGAGATCGACGACTCGGGGCCTGGCGCGCCGGCCGCGACGCCCGCCATGGTCCGCACGGCGTTCAGCCGCATGATCTCCAGGCCCAGGTACGACCTGGTCAGCCGGTCGCGCAGCAGCGGGTCGTCGATGGCGCCGGTGCGCCGGGCGAGGTCGGCGACGCCCTCGAACTCGCGGGCGAACCCGACCTGCTGGCCGAGGGTCGCGACGCCGCGCTCGAACCCGAGCGTCGCCATGGCGATCTTCCAGCCCTCGCCGGGCGCGCCGACGATGTTGCCGGCGCCGGTGCGGGCGCCGTCGAAGAACACCTCGTTGAACTCGGAGGTGCCGGTGAGCTGGATGATCGGCCGGATGTCGACGCCGTCCTGCCTCATCGGGACGAGCAGGTACGACAGGCCCTTGTGCCGGGACGAGCCCGGCTCGGTGCGGCAGACGACGAAGCACCAGTCCGATTCGAGGGCGAGGGACGTCCACACCTTCTGGCCGTTGACCGTCCAGTGGTCGCCGGACAACTCGGCGCGGGTCTGGACGTTGGCGAGGTCGGAGCCGGCGTTCGGCTCGGAGTAGCCCTGGCACCACAGCTCCTCGACCGCCACGATCGGCGGGAGGAAGCGGGCGCGCTGCTCGTCGGTGCCGAACGCGATGATCGTGGGGCCGAGCAGGTTCTCGCCGATGTGGTTGACCCGGGCGGGGCCGTCGGCGAGCGCGTACTCCTCGTGGAAGATGACCTGCTGCTCGAGGCTGGCGCCGCGCCCGCCGTACTCGGCCGGCCAGCCGACGCACGTCCAGCCGGCCGCGGCCATGTGCCGCTCCCAGGCCAGCCGCTCCTCGAACGCCTCGTGCTCGCGGCCGGGGCCGCCGAGCCCGCGGGCGTGCGCGAACTCCCCCGACAGGTTCGCCTGGAGCCAGTCGCGGACCTCGGCGCGGAACGCGCGGTCCGCCGGCGACTCGTTCTGGTTCACGCCACGGACTCTACCAAACAGTTGTTAGAAAGAATCACTCCCCAGCACGGGTTCGGCCGCCCGTTCCCGGACCGGTGCGGGCGGGCGCCCCGGCACGGCCGACGGCGGGTCCCGGTGCAGCAGGTCGAACAGCCGGTCCCAGCGGGCCAGGACGGCGTCCGGATGGAACCGGAGCACCGAGGCGCGGGCCCCGGCGCCGAGCGCGCGGCGCAGGCCGGGGTCGCCGATGAGCCGCTCCAGGGCCGCCGCGAACGCGACCGTGTCGCCCGGTCCGACCAGGATCCCGTCCCGCTCGTCCTCGATCAGCGTCCGGACGCCCGGCGCGCAGTCGAACGCCACCGTCGGCAGCCCGTACGCCATGGCCTCCAGCACCGACATCGGGAAGCCCTCCGCCCGCGAGGGCAGCGCGAAGACCGACGCCTCGACCAGCGCCTCCTCGACGTCGGCGACCACGCCGCGGAACTCCACCGAGCCGGACATCCCGGCCGCCTGGGCGCGCAGGTCCTCCTCGTCCGGACCGCCGCCGTAGATGTGGAGCCGCCACTCCGGGTGGCGCGCGGAGATCCGCCCCCACGCCTCCAGCATCAGGTCCATGCCCTTCTCGTAGGAGAGCCGGCCGACGCAGGCGACCACGGGGAGGTCCAGTGTGGGGCGGACGGTCGGCGTGACGTGCAGCGCGTTCGGTATGTGGTCGGCGTTGGTCATGCCGTCCCTGGCCCAGGCGTCGGCGTCCTCGGCGGTCAGGACCAGCATCCGGTCGGCGTCCGCGTAGTGCTCCTTGACCCGCCGGTACCGCGTCGACCTGCGGGTCGCCCGGTAGGACTCGTGGCTCATCGCCACGACCCGCAGCCCTGCGGTGTCGGCGAGCCGCACCCACTCCATCGCCCACACCTGCGCCACGATGACCACCGACCCCGGGCCGGCCGCGGCGAACAGCTCCGACAGCCGGGCGGCGCCGCGCCGCTGGGCCGCGGCCCGCCGCAGCTCCCGCCCGCGCGCCACCGCGTTCAGGCGCTCCCGCCGCCGCTTCGGCTGCCACGCCAGCACCGGCGCCCGCCATTCGCGGTGCAGGACCTCGACGGCGTAGGAGCCGTCGCGGCCGTGGTGGTACGGCTCCGGACCGGAGGTGATCCCGACGAGCGTGACGCGGTCGCCGCGTCCGGCCAGCAGCCGCGCCATGTGGTGCGCCCAGCGCTGGAGCCCGCCCATCTCGTCGGCGTTGTTGCACACGATGAAGACGTCACGCCGTGCGGCCATCGCGTTCCCCCCTGTTCCCCCTGTGGTCCGGCGGTGCGGCCGGGAAATAGCGGTCCACGACCGTCCGGGCCGCGGTGCCCCGGTCGTGCTCCCCGAAGCGCGCGGCGAACGCACGGCGCCGGGCCGCGTGGGCGGCCGCCGCCGCGTCCAGGCCGGCGAGCGCGGCGACGAGCTCCTCCTGCGTGCGGGTGATCGGCCCGGGACCGTGCCGGTCCAGGTCGAAGTAGCCGGTGGTGAGGTCGCGGCCGTCCGGGAGGTGCAGGATGATCGGCCGGTCCAGCAGCGCGAAGTCGAACATGATTGAGGAGTGGTCGGTGATCAGCGCGTCCGCGAGCAGCAGCAGCGGGGTGACGTCGGGCACGGCGCCGACGTCCCGCATGACCGCGCGGGCACCGGGCGGGACGTTGGCGCGGCACAGGTAGTGCGGCCGGACCAGCAGCACGTACTCCTCGCCCAGCTCGCGCGCGAAGAGCTCCGGGTCGACGGGCGGCTCCAGCAGCTTGACGGGGCGCCCCTTCCGCCCGGTCGCGAACGTCGGCGCGTACAGGACGGCGCGGCGCCCGTCGCCGAGGCCGAGCGACGCGCGGAGCGAGGCCACCTCGGCCGCCAGCTCGGCATCGCCGTCCGCCCCGTTGACCAGGGGGTCGTTGCGGGGATAGCCGGCCGGCAGCAGCTCCGAGCGGACCCCGAGGCCCGCGCAGAGCGTCGCGGCGTCGTGCCCGGAGCGCACCAGGAAGCAGTCGTAGCGCTCCACCATCCGGCGCAGCCGGGCCCGCTCGGCGGCGGGGCCGCTCTTGACCCGCGGCTGGTCGAGGCCCATGAGCTTGAACGCCGAACCGTGCCAGGTCTGGATGTAGGTGGTCTCGGGGCGTTTGCGGAGGCCCTCCGGATAGCCCTGGTTGTCGATCCAGAACTGGGCCTGGGCCAGCGCCAGGAAGTACGCCCACGAGCCGCGCCGGACCAGTGCGGCGTCGTCCGGGAACCCCCGAGGGGACGACGCGTACGCCCACACCGCCCGCACCGGCCGGCCCCTCCTGCGCAATTCCCGGTAGATGTACTTGGGATTGTCGGAGTAGTGCCGGCCCAGGTGGCTCTCGAAGACGGCCAGGCCGGGCCGGACCGGCAGCCGGCTGAGCACCCGGTTGAACACCGCGATCTTGGTGTCGCGGGAGGTCAGCCCGCGCCGGACGGCCCTCTCCAGGCCCCGCGCCCGGCGCCAGGCGAGCCGTCCCGCCGGTGACCGGGCGGCGCGCAGCGCGGCGGCCCCGGCGAGCCGCGCCCACGGGTTCGCCGTCTCCAGCGCGAAGGCCAGGTGCCCGCCCTCGGTGACGTAGGAGCGGAGCCGGTCCGCGGCGATCCGGGTCAGCCGGGGCCGGACGGGCAGCGCGACGCCCGTCAGCGACGGGGATCCGCGGCCCTCGCCGGGGCGGGTGACCATCTCCTCGCCGTCCACCCGGACGCGGAGCCGCACGTCCCAGACGGGATCGACGAACCCGACCGGCCTGATCCGCCCGGCCGGGGCGAACTCCGACCGCCACGCCAGCCGCTCCCCCTCGTGGCGCACGGTCGCGCGGGCCCGCGCCCTGCGGGTTCGGCGGCGCCGGTCGCAGAACTCCAGCGTCCCGGCCAGCTCGGCGTCCGGGGGGACGCGGTCCAGGGGGTTCAGGACGTGCCCGGCCATCAGCACGCGGTCGCCGCGCATCTCCAGCCGCGTCACCGTGTTGGCCGGTCGCAGCTCCTTCAGCGGCCGGACGTGGAAGCCGAAGCCCGTGACGTCCAGGACCGCGCGGCCGAGCGTCCCGCGCGGCCGTCCCGCGCCCCAGAAGACCCGCCCGTCCCGCTCCACCAGCCGCGCGCGCAGCTCGGGCCGCTCGGCGGGCCGGTACTCGGCGGCGGCGAGCGCCCCGTCGTGGTCGCCCTCGCGGATCAGGTACGCGGCGATCGCGGGCATCGGGTTGGCCGACGCGAAGACGCGCGGGTCCAGCTCGGCGAGATAGCCGGCCGCGAGGTCCAGGAAGCGCTCCCGGTAGCCCGCGTCGCGGTCGCGCAGCTCCCGCAGGTAGAGGACCAGGTCGTGGTTGACGAACTTCACGTCCTTGGCGCGCCGCAGGTCGTGCGCGCCGCGCAGCGTGAACAGCATGTCGATGCGCCGGTGGATCTCCAGCCGGTCGGCGAAGTTGGCCAGCTCGGCGCGCCGGTTGGAGATCGACGGCGCCGCCGTGCCCTGCCGGACGAGCCAGTGGTAGACGCGGTGCGGGATCACGGCGGTGCGGCCCGCCGCCAGGTACGCCTCGGCGGTGAACAGCAGGTCCTCGTAGTGCAGCCGCTCGACGAACCGGAGCCCGTGCTCCTCCAGGAAGCCGCGCCGGTACGCCTTGTTGGTCGACAGGGTGTCGTACAGGAGGTCGGGGTTCTCGGCCAGCGACCCGTACACGGCGGTGCTGCGGTAGAGCCAGGGGTACCAGGGGCGGATGCGGCCCTTCGCGCCCTCCGGGACGTCCAGGAAGACCCGGTCGCAGAGGCCGGAGACCAGGTCGGCGCCGCTGTCCTCGGCGGCGGCGACCAGGTTGAGGCAGGCGTGCCGGTCCAGCAGGTCGTCGCTGTCGAGGAACATCACGTAGCGGCCGGCCGATGCATCGATCCCGGTGTTGCGGGGCCGCCCGCAGCCACCGGAGTTGGACGGCAGGTGGACGGCCCGGACCCGCCCCGGGTGCGCGGCGGCGAGCCCGTCGGCGACCTCCCCGGTGCCGTCGGTGCTGGCGTCGTCCACGATCACGGTCTCGACGCCGCCCAGCGACTGCGCCAGCGACGAGGCGACCGCCCGCGGCAGCCGCCGGGCGTCGTTGTACGCGATCACCACCACGCTCACATCCGGGCGCACCCGCATCGGGCATCCCCCTTCCCCCGGTTCCGCCGGGGACTGAGCCGGGTCGCGGCCGGTCGGACGCGTCGCTCCTGATTCCTATCCCGGAACTCCGCACTGAGGTCCAAGCAGGATCAAAGGCTGCCAATGCTTCGCATTACCCGACTTCAGCGGAGACATAGCGCAGATCGCCCTGAACGCCCGAAGGCGCCCGGCGGGGGGCCGGGCGCCTTCGGGTCTGGAGGGTCTGGAGGGTCTGGAGAGCTGGAGGAGCTGGAGGTCAGCTCTTGGCGTAGTCGGGGTAGCCGAAGCCCACGATCTGCGACTTGTCGCGGGTCTTCTTCTCCACCTCGTTGTTGCTGTTGCCCTCGATGGTCTTGACGGTGCCGTCGCCGTTGTCCTTCACCACGAGGCCGACGTGGTCGATGCCGCCGATGGAGCCGTTGGAGCCGTTCTTCCAGTCGAAGAAGACCACGGCGCCGGGCTTGGGCTTGTCGCCCCAGCGGTCGGTCTTTTTGAACCAGGTGGCGTGCTGGACGGTGTAGGCGTCCCAGCCCATGTTCTTCACGCCGGTCTGGGCGCCGAGCCAGGACACGAACATGTCGCACCACTGGGCGCCGTTGTAGGCCTTGACCGAGAACCCGCCGTCGCGCTGGGCGGTGGCCTTGGCGTGCGGGGTCGAGACGTACCAGTCGTGGAACTTGGTCTGGCCGGCCTTGCCCTCGCTGATGCCGACCTGCTTCTCGGCCAGCTTGATGACCTCGGAGGCCTGGACGGCGCGCGGCGCGACCTTGTAGCCGGCCTCCTTGGCCTCGGCGGTGGTCATCGCCGCCGAGCCCTTCGACACCGTGCTCTGCTCGGCGACGGCGCCCGCCGCCTGGGCGGGGGTCTCGGCCGCGGCGCTGCCGCCGGCCAGGGGGTTGAGGACGGCGAGTCCGACGGCTCCGGCCAGGACCGCGCCGGCGGCGACGCCGACGGCCTTGTCCTCGGAGGAGAACCGGGTGAGCGAAAGTCGATCGAAACGACCGGTCATGCAGGGAATCTCCTTGTCTTCCATGACGCCTACCGGGTTAGCTGACGGATTCGGGCATGGAAGCAGCCCTACGGCGCGTCTCTCGGCGCGCCGATTCACCCCTGGAACATTGGGTCCCCGGCTCCGTCCGGCCGCATCGACCGGGACGGACTCGGCCTCGCACCGCATGGCGCGGCGCAGACTTTTACGGATGTATCTCAGCGACTGATCTCGGTGAGGGTGCGCGCGTCAGGTGGCGCGCATCGCGTGCGGATACCGCTCCGCGATCCTCGGCCGCACATCGCACGGCCGGCGGCAACGCATGGGGCGCGCTGCGGGATTCGGATAGAAGGTAAGCAACCTTCTCAAGAAAAGCAAACCAAGCACAAACCTCGTTTATGCCCGTCTCATGCCCTTCCAAGGATTCACCAACAGCGTCACGGCGCCGAGTGTTCCCGATCTTTCCCCGAGTGGCCCTCAGCCCTTTGCCCGCAGGGCTTACCGGCTGATGACCGAAAGGTAAAGAACTCCTGGGACGCGGCGGCCGGCGCGCGGGCGTCCGCCGCCTCCCGGCCCCGGTCGCCGCCCCGGCTGAGTCCTACATCACACGGCTCGGCCCCGCGGGCCCCACCGTGTGCCCGGTCACTCGACGTGCAGGGCGAACAGCGTGGTGTCGTCCGCCGCCCGGTCGAACTCCATCCGCGCCATCACCTCGTCCAGGGCCAGGTCCGGGCGCATCGAGGAGTCCTGCAGGATCTCGGAGAGGCGGCCGATGCGCTCGTCCAGGTCGGCGTCCCTGCGCTCCACCAGGCCGTCGGTGTAGAGGAACAGCAGGTCCCCGGGACGCAGGTCGGTGGTGATCGTCGTGTACCGCCAGGGCATCGCGCCGAGCATCGGGTCCCGGACGACCTCCAGCAGCGTCGCCCGCCCCTCCCGGACCAGGATCGGCGGCGGATGGCCCGCGCACGTCCACTCCAGCGCCCGGCGGGACGCGTCGAAGTGGGCGACGATCGCGGTGCCCGTCGCGGGCGGGTCCATATTGCCGACCAGCTCGTTCAACCAGCCCACCAGCCGCCCCGCCGGCTCGCCCGTGCAGGTGAGGCCGAGCAGCCCGTTGCGGGTCCGCGCCATCGCGGCCGCCGCCGGCAGCCCGTGCCCGGCCGCGTCCCCGATGGCGAACAGCGACCGGCCGTCCGCCAGCGCGCGGGTGGCGAACCAGTCCCCGCCGATGCGCGCGGTGCTCTCGGCCGCGAGGCTGCGGACCGCGATGGTGAGGCCCGGCAGCTGCTCCACCTCGTCCTCGTCCGGCAGGATCGCGCGGCGCAGCGTCACCGCCACCTTCCGCTCCTGCGCCGTCCGCGCCTGCTGCTTCAGCATCTGCCGGCGGGTCTCGGCGAGCGCCCGCTCGACGCCGCGGCGCCGGGTGATGTCCTGCGAGACGACGTTGATCGAGACCGGCAGCCCGGAGTCGCCGAGCACCGGCTCGGCGAACAGCCACAGGTGCCGCGGCGTCCCGTCCTGCCCGATGACGCGGTGCTCGGCCTCCACCGGCTCCCGGCGCGAGAACATCGTCTGGACGGCCTCCTCCACCAGCGGCAGGTCGTCGTCCGCCACGGCCTTCGGCAGGTCGTGCGGCATCGGCGGCACCTCGTCGGGGGCGAGGCCGTAGTTGGCCCGCATCTGCGGCGTCCAGTCCGACTCGCCGGTCGCGAGGTCCCACTCGCCGAAGCCGATCAGCGCCAGCCGCTCGACCCGCTCCAGCCTCCGCGCGACGCGGTCCTCGGCGGCGTGGTACCGCCACGTGACGCACACCCCGGTCGGCACCCGCACGCACCGGACGCTCATCCGGGACGACCGGGACAGGCCGCGCTGGGCGGTGGAGTACATGATCGAGCCGCGCTCCGCCGGCCTGCCGGTCTCCAGGACCTCCACGTACTCGTCGAAGAGCCCGCTGAGCACGGCGCCCGGATCCGTCCGCAGCAGCCGGAGCCCGGTCAGCTCCGCCCCGCCGCGCCCGAACATGTCCCGGGTGGCACCGTTCAGCTCGGCATAGAGGAAGTCGGCCACGGCCCCGTCGGCCCCCCGGACCGGCACCAGATGCGCGCAGGAGTCGAGCGTCCCGTCCAGCACCGCCCGCGCCACCGGGTCGTCGCCCGTCTCGGCGAGGATCTCGGCGTCGCCGCCGGTGTCCTCGGCCGTCACCCGGCGCAGGACGTCCTCCGCCTCGGTCAGCACGGCCTCGCGCTCCTCCGTGCCGCCCTCGGCCCGCGGCGCCCGCCGCCCGGCGAGCACCGCGCCCACCGGGCCCTCGCCCCGGTCCTTGACCAGCAGGGCCGCCGCCTCGGTGAGGTCGATGTCCAGATCCCGCGCGAGCCAGATGAGATGCTGCAGGGCCTCCCCCGGCGGAACGCCGAGCCGCCGCCCCAGCACGACCCGCGCCTCCGCCAGCACCGCGCGGTCGTGCGCGGCGCCCCGGAGGTCCTCCAGGTCCGCAACGTGCATCCCGGGCTGGGTGCCCTCCGCTTCCGCCAACCCCGTGTCCCCCGTTCGGCGTCACTGCCCCTGGGAGAAAAAAGCTACATACGCCAGCGAGGGACTATTCGCCCACAACCTGGTAAACAGCCCAGATCTTTGCCATGGATTTCCGTTCCCGTCCGGCCGCACCGCTTCCGATGACCCAGTCGGGACGGAACCCTTCCCCGCCCTGTGACCCCCGTCACGCCGCCCGGTAGACGTCCCTGGTCAGCGTCGTGATCCGCGCCGCCGCCGCCCGGAACGACGACCCCTCCGGCTGCAGCGTCAGCACCACGATGATCCTGTCGCCCACCACCCCGGTCGTATGCAGCACGGGCCGTCCGAGCCCCAGATCGGGCCGCCAGGCCGCGGGCCGCGCCCCGGCACCCTCGCACGGCTCGGCCGGCACGTCCCCGAACCCGGACCACCCCTGCTTCACCGCCCGCGGCCCCTTCACCACCCGCGGGATCCCGAACGTCTGGTCGAACCCGTCCTTCCCGCAGGGCGTCGACCTCCGCAACTGCCCGAGCACGAACTCCCGGTGCGCCTTCGGCGCCTCGTCCAGCAGATACCGGTAGGTCCTCACCACGTCCCCGGCGCTGAGCGCCGTATACCCCCAGAACCCGGGCTTGTCCGCGGGCGGCGGCGCCGTCTCCGCCAGCCCCACCCTCCGCACCATCCGCTCGATGATCTTCCCCTGCCCGCCCCGCCGCCAGAACTCCGTCGCCGCGTGATCGTCACTCGACCTGAGCATCGGCACCAGCAGCGCCCGATCCGCCGCCGACGCCCGATGCCGCTCCAGGAAGTCCAGCGCGATGAGGATCTTCACCACCGAGGCCGACCGGAACGTCCGCCGCGGCTCCCGCTCCAGCACGACCCGCCCCGCCTTCCGATCGAAGACCGCATAAGAGGCCCGAACCCCCTCGGGCACCCGCACCACGGGCGCCTCCGGCGCGGACGCGTCCGCCCCCGGCACCTCCGCCGCCCCGGACTCAGGACTCCCGCCCACCGACCGTTCCCCTCCCCCACATCCGCACACCAACCCGAGGCAAACGACCCCGACCACCACGGCCCGCGAAGACACCATCCGCCCTCCCTACCAGAGATCACCGCCCCCACAACCCGGTACGCACGACCCCGCGGACTGCGCTACAGTAATCACGCCCGCTCACCCGGGCACCGGGACGTGGCGCAGTTTGGTAGCGCACTTGACTGGGGGTCAAGGGGTCGTGGGTTCAAATCCCGCCGTCCCGACAGGAAAGACCAGCTCAGAGGCCGTTTCCTCCACACGGAGGACCGGCCTCTTGATCGTTTGTTAGCCGTTCGTTAGCGAACTCGGCCGCCCCTCGCGGCACTCGCCCGGTTCACACGGGACCAGGAAGACCGGCATCCGCCCAAGGCGGCCCACCAGATGTTCACACGTCCCGGCGCCCGGCTGTCCGCCCCGGCGACCTGCGATGCATCCCGATCGGCGCCGCGAGGGCCTCTCACGGCGGCTGGCCCCCTTCGTAGAACCCTGTCCCTGCCGAAAACTACATCCGCGCAGGTCACGCCACATGCTCGTACTCGTTGAGGACTCCGCCGAGGCGTTGGCGTCTTGCACGTCCAGAGGGGCAATCTGGTCGGGGTCGGTGATCGGCGGAGGCAGCGGGGTGCATGGTCGGGCGTTCGCGGTGCCGCCACCGGCCGTCACAGCTCTCAACCTGCACGGATGTAGTTTTCGGCAGGGACAGGGCTCAAGGGCGCTGGTATACCGCGGGTTTCAAAGCGCTTGCATCTTCGTCCGGGTCGGCGTGCATGCCGCCCTCATTTGAAGGCGGCGTGGCCGGTCAGAGCCTTGCCGATGACCAATTGGTGGATTTCCGAGGTGCCCTCGTAGGTGAGCACCGACTCAAGGTTGTTCGCGTGTCGCATCACCGGGTAGTCCAGGGTGATCCCGGCGGCCGCGAGGATCGTGCGGCACTCCCGGGCGATCTTGATGGCCTCGCGAACGTTGTTCAGCTTGCCGAGGCTGACCTGCTCGGGCTGGAGGCGCCCGGCATCCTTGAGCCGGCCTAGGTGCAGAGCGAGCAGCATTCCCTTCCCGAGTTCCAGGGCCATGTCCGCCAGTTTGGCCTGGGTCAGCTGGTAGGCCGCGAGTTTCCGGTCGAAGATGTCCCGCTCCTGCGCGTAGGCGATCGCTGTCTCCAGACAGTCGCGGGCGGCACCGAGCGAGCCGAACACGATGCCGTAGCGGGCTTCGTTCAGGCATGACAGGGGGCCGGACAGGCCGCGGGCTTCGGGCAGCATCGCCGAGTCGGGAAGCCGGACCTGGTCCAGCACTAGTTCACTGGTCACCGAGGCGCGCAGGGACAGCTTCCTCTTGATCTCCGGGGCCGAGAAGCCGGGGGTGTCCGCTGGGACCAGGAAGCCGCGCACCTTGTCGTCCGTCTGGGCCCACACGACGGCTACATCGGCGACGGAGCCGTTCGTGATCCACATCTTACTTCCGTTCAGCACCCAGTCGCCGCCGGCGCGGGTGGCGCGGGTGAGCATCCCGGCGGGGTTGGAACCGAAGTCCGGCTCCGTCAGACCGAAGCAGCCGACAGCCTCACCCGCGGCCATCCGCGGCAGCCACTCTTGCTTCTGCTCCTCTGAGCCCCACTGGTGAACGGCGAACATCGCCAGCGAGCCCTGGACGCTGACCAGCGATCGCAGCCCGGAGTCGCCGGCCTCCAACTCCAGGCATGCCAGCCCGTACGCCGTGGCGGAAGTGCCGGCGCACCCGTAACCGTCCAGGTGCATGCCGAGCACCCCCAGCCCGCCCAACTCGCGGGCCAATTCACGGGCGGGGATCGATCCGGACTCGTACCACTCCCCCAACTCGGGCCGGATCCGCTCATCGACGAAGCGACGGACCGTGTCGCGTATCGCACGGTCTTCTTCGCCGATCAGGGAGTCGGCCTCGAACAGGCCCAGGGGGGTGCGGGTGTCGGCCATGGGAGGGGAGGCTCCTTCTGGAACGCTGTTGAACGGTTTCGGGCAGGCCGGCGCCGGGATACTCGTGCATGCGGCGGCATCCTGCATAGAGCCCTGGCCCTCCGAGGTGGCGCGTTGCCGCTGATCATTTCGGGCCAGGGCCGGGGTGTTCCGACGCCGCCGCGCGAGCGGCTTCGGATGGCGTGTCAGCTGAGCACGCGCTTGAGGATCTTTCCCGTCGACGTCATCGGCAGCGCATCGACGAACTCGACGATCCGGGGGTATTTGTAGGCGGCCATCATGTCCTTGGCCCACTCGACGAGTTCCGCCTCAGTGGTGGGATCGCCGCCGTTCTTGACGATCACCGCCTTGATCTCCTCGCCGTGGGACGGGTGCTCGATGCCGATCACGGCGGTCATCGAGACCGCGGGGTGGGTCAGGAGGACTTCCTCGACCTCGCGCGGGTAGACGTTGAACCCGCCGCGAATGATCATGTCCTTGGATCTGTCGACGATCCGGTAGAACCCGTCCGCGTCCCTGGTCGCCAGGTCACCGCTCCGGAACCAGCCATCGCGCATGACCTCGGTGGTGGCCTCTGGGCGCTTGTAGTAACCCTTCATGATGTTGTGGCCCTTGATCGCGATCTCGCCGATCTCGTCCTCGCCACCGGGGACTTCCGTCCAGTCGTCGCGGATGAGCTTCATCTCGACTCCGGGGATGGGCACCCCGATCGAGCCGACGCGCGGCTCCTCGCCGTAAGGGGAGAAGCTGGCCACCGGAGAGGTCTCCGAGAGCCCGTAACCTTCCAGGATCTTCACCCCGAAGCGCTGTTCGAACCGGCGGTGGATCTCGGTCGGCAGCGAGGCGCCGCCGGACGCCGCCACGCGGAGGTGTTCGGCCAGGGAGTCGGCGTCCGGTGCATCGGCGGCCTTGTCGAGTAGGCCCCAGTACATGGTGGGCACACCGGCGAAGAAGGTGACCCTGTGCTGTTTCATGAGCGTCAGCGCCTCGCGCGCGTCGAACCGCGGCAGCATGACCAGCGTGCCGCCGAACGCGAACCCGGCGTTCTGGATCACGGTCTGGCCGAAGGAGTGGAACAGCGGCAGGGTGCACAGGTAGACGTCCGGTCGCTGCGCGTCCGCCCGGAAGAGCGCCTTGCTGACCAGCGCGTTGTCGCGCATGTTCCGGTGTCTCAGCTCGGCGCCCTTGGGTTGTCCCGTCGTGCCGGAGGTGTAGAGGATCACGGCGGTGTCCTCGTCGGAGCGTTCCAGCGACGGGAATCGCGGTGCTGCGGTGGCGAGGAGCGTGTCGAGATCCTCGCCCCCGCCGACGCCGTCATCGCCGGCTCCTCCCATGAGGAACAGCTCGGCGCATCCGTCCACCTTCTCGAAGGCCGCCCGCGCGTGGTCGGCGAGGGGCAGCGCCGTGTCCCCGCGGAAGGCGAAGTAGGCCCGCGAGTCCGAATCGGCCAGGTGGTAGGCGATCTCGTCCGGTTTCAACAGGATGTTCAGCGGCACCACCGTCGCACCGGCCTTCAGGATCCCGTAGTACACGATCGAGAAGTACGGCGTGTTGGGACACGACAGGGCGATCTTGTCACCCGGCCTCGTCCCGCGGTCGGCGAGCAGGCCGGCCACCCGGCTCGCAGCCGCGTCCAGCTCCCGGTACGTCATCCGGCCACCGGCGTGGACGATGGCGGTGCGGTCACCGAACTCCTGTGCGGTGCCTTCGAGGACTTGCGCCAGGTTCGACATGCTCAAACTCCTTCATTTCCCCGGCGGACGGCTTCTGTGGTCAGCGGGGGTCGATGAGGTCGGGGGCGGTCCAGCCGTTGACGTCGTACTCCGACATGCACTCGTCCACCATCGACATGAAGCCGTCGAGCTGGCCGGTCGCCTGGGCGCCCTTGTAGCTCAGCATCTTGACCATCTCGTGGCTCCCGCCGTAGTTGCGCTCGTACAGTTCGTGCCGGCTGCCGAACTCCGAACCCATGGCGTCCCAGATGAGCTTGATGACCTTCATCCGCTCGTCCCCGGTCGCTCCGTTGCTGCCGCGGGCGTACTTGTCGAGGTAGCCCGCCAGCTCGTCGGAGCCGAAGTCGCTGCTGTGGGAGTTGGTGTAGATCAGTGCGCTGGCTAGGTCCTGCTGGAAGATCTCACGCACGCGCGGGTACAGCACGCCGAGCATGACGCGGAAGACCTCACCGGCCTCGGCGTTCGGCACGACCGAACCGTCGGGCCAGCGCTCGGCGCCCTTGACCATGGCCCTGGCCAGCGTCCAGAACAGGTGGCGGTAGGTGATCATCTCGCCGATGCGAACCTGGACCCCGTAGAAGTCCTTGGCACCGGTCATCTCCAGGCCCTTGAGGAACAGCCCGCAGATGAAGTCGAGCTTGACCGCCAGCCGGACGCATCCCTGCAGCCTGCCGCGCAGCGCGAATCCCGAGCCGATGAAGAAGGAGTTCGCCTTCTCGATGTCGTCGTAGCAGAACACGTCCTCCCACGGGACGAGCACCTTGTCGAACACGAGGATCGCGTCGTTCTCGTCCAGGCGGCTCGACAGCGGGTTGTCGAACGGGCTGCCGCTGACGGCGGCGTTGTACTCGTAGGAAGGGCGGCAGATCAGCTTCACTCCCCGGGCGTTCATCGGAACCGCGAAAGTGCCGGAGAACGCCTTGTCGCGCACCGGCAGCGGTCCCGCGTTGCTGATGAAGTTCATCTGCGAGTGGACCGAGCCTGTCGCGACGACCTTCGCGCCCGAGACGATGAGTCCGGCGTCGGTCTCCTCCTCCACGTGCATGTAGGCGTCCCGGACCTCCTCCATCGGGCGGTTCCGGTCGATCGGGGGGTTGACGATGGCGTGGTTGAAGAAGGTGACCTGTTCCTGCGCCTTCCGGTACCAGCGCTTCGCGTTCTCCTGGTATGGCGAGTAGTACTCCTCGTTCGAGCCGAGCGTTGTGAGGAAGGCGGCTTTGAAGTCGGGCGTCCGGCCCATCCAGCCGTAGGTCATCCGCGCCCAGGTCTCGCAGGCGTCCGCGCCCCGCTGCAGGTCCTCGACCGTGTAGGGCGCCCGGAAGAATCCGTGCGTGTAGCCGTTGCTTCCCGTGTCGGTGGCGACGATCAGGTTCTTGTTGCGCTCGGTGTCGTGCAGGGCGTCGTAGAGCCGTGCGATCATCCTGCCGCTGTTCCGGAAGGCGATGTGGGAGGTGACGTCGGCGACCTTCTCGCCCTGGAACCACACCTCGCGTCCGTCGCGCAGGCTCTCCAGGTATTCCGCTCCGGTCGGCGGCTTGGATCCCGGGTTCTCCAGGATTTCGGACGTGACGTCCCAGTCGCGCTGCTCTTCCGTCATTGTGGAACTCCCCCTTTGTGGTGCTTCTACCAGGAAAAAGAAAGGTTCTGTTGCATCGCCGCGATCAGTTCGTTGCTCGCGGCCCAGCTGCGTTCACCGCTCTCGACGCGGCAGAATCCGCCGCCGAAGAAGCCGAGGGGCCGCGGCTCGGCCGCCCGGCCCTCGGACGCGTCGACGACCTCGCCGATGAACAGCCGGTGGTCTCCGGCCTCGTGCACGGCCCAGGGGACGCAGACGATGTAGGCCAGGCAGTCCCGGAGGACGGGCGGCCCGTCTCGCCCAGGTTCGTCCCGGCCGCCGGTTCCGGTGAAGGAGTCCCTGACCGAGGACTGCGGGGCGCCGGCGAAGTGCAGCGCCAGGTCCCGTTGCCCGGCGCTCAGGATGTTGATCGCGAACGGACGGTCGTGCAGGTTGGCGCACGCTTTGGAGCGCCGGTCCAGGCTGACCAGTGCCAGGGGCGGTTGCAGGGACACCGACGTGAAGGAGTTCACGGTCGCACCGCGCGGCACACCGTCGGCCTGGTAGGTCACGACCGTCACGCCGGTGGCGAACTTGCCGAACACCTGGCGTAGTTCCCGTGGATCGATCCGGGTCATGAGGGCCACCTCCTCTCGCTGTCCGTCCACGACGTGGACCCGGCGTTCGTTAGGCAACCGCCACCCCTTCGATCTCGAGCAGCAGTTCGGGCCAGACGAGGCCGGAGACGATGAGGAGGCTGTTGGCCGGGTACGGGCCGTCCGGCAGGAACTCCTCGAACACCTTCGACCGGGTCGCGTTGAATCCCGGAATGTCCTCGCGGTTCACGACGAAACAGGTCAGCTTGACGACGTTCGACCACTTCAGCCCGTCCACGGCCAGGACCCTGGTGAGGTTGTCGAAGACCGCGACGGTCTGCTCCTCGATGGTCGTTCCCACCACCTCGCCGGACGCGTTCACGGCGCACTGGCCCGCGATGTGGTAGGTGGAGCGCGCATTGTCGCTGCGGACCAGGAGGGAGTAGGGAGCGATCGGCGCGCTCACACCGTCGGCCTGCGAGAACGTGGTCAGCTCACTCATTGTTCGGCTTCTTTCTCTTCGGTTCGTTCGTCGGTGTCCAGGAACGCCAGCACGAGTTCGTTGAACACGTCCGGTTGCTCGAATTGCGGCCAGTGCCCCGCCATGCTGATTTCTGCGTACGACGCATCCGGGATGTACCGGCTCAACCGGAGCGAGGTCCGCGGTGGGACGATCCGGTCGGCGTCGCCGCTCAACACCAGGGTCGGGCAGGAGATACGGCCCAGTTCTTCGGGCCTGAGAAGATTCCGGGACCGCACGGCGGGGTCCTGCAACCGCAGCGCGTAGTCCATTCGCTGTCCCGCGTCGGCCTGCGAGTAGATGGCCATGCGGCAGTGGACCAGTTCGTCGGTGGCGTGCTCGGGGCGGCCCATGATGGCTTCCAGCCGGCGCCGCACCGAAGCCTCCGTCGCATGCTGGACCGCGTCCAGGCTCTGCTTGCGGACGGCCCACATCCTCGACACATCGCTGTCGAGGCCGCCGGCGCCGACGAGCACCAGCCGCCGGACCCGCGCACCGTTCCGCGCGGCGAACCGGCCGGCGATCCAGCCGCCGAGGGACTGGCCGCAGAGCAGCAGGTCGGAGATGCCCAGTTCCTCGGTGATCCCCTCCAGGTGGGTGAGGTAGTCGGCGATCTCGTACGCCCGTTCGGGGGCGCTGGACCAGCCGTGTGCAGGCAGGTCGTAGAGGATCACCCGGTGGCGCTCGGCCAGCGCGGCCGCGTTGTGGACGAAGGCCTCGGCATGCCCGCCGGTGCCGTGCACCATGATCAGCGGGGGCGCGCCGGCCTCCCCGAACTCGAGGATGCGGGTCGAGACACCGTCAATGTGCTTCCAGTACGTGCGTGAGGGCACGTTCGCGGTGGAGGACCAGAAATGGTCCGTACGTTCGGGCACAGCCCCTCACCCGCCGCTCTTCGACAGGTAGCTCTCCTGGATCCGCGGGTCGCTCCGCACCTCCGCGGACGGCCCGCTCAGCGCGACCCTGCCGGATTCCAGGATGTAGGCGTGCTGGGCCAGTGCCAGCGCGACGCGCGCATTCTGCTCTACCAGCGCGATGGTGATGCCTTCGGCTCCGATACCGCGGATCAGCCCGGCGATCTCCAGGACCATCTTGGGGGACAGACCGAGCGTCGGCTCGTCGAGGAGCAGCACCCGCGGGTCGCGCATGAGCGCGCGTCCGATGGCCAGCATCTGCTGCTGGCCGCCGCTGAGCGTCCCGGCGGCCTGGGACCGGCGCTCGTGGAGCAGCGGAAGCCGGTCGAAGACGCCTTGCAGCCGGGTGGCGACGTCGCGGCGCCGGCGGTCGTGCTGGGCACCGATGAGGAGGTTCTCCTCGACGCTCATCTGCGGGAACACGCGGCGTCCTTCCGGCGAGTAGCCGACGCCGGGACGAATCACGGCGGTACGCCGCCTGGACTGTTCGGTCCCGTCCATGACGACGGTTCCCTCCGAGACCCGGTGCAGGCCGGCCATGACGTTCAGCGTCGTGGTCTTCCCCGCGCCGTTCGCGCCGATGATCGCCGTCGTGGACCCGGACGGCAGCGCCATCGTGACGCCCGAGAGCGCCTGCACCGGCCCGTAGGCCGCCGATACCGACCGCATCTCCAAGGAGATCGCCTCAGACATGTTCGAATCCCTCCAAGGACCCGCCCAGGTACGCCTCGACGACGCGTGGATCGCTGGTGACGTCCTCCGGTGTCCCGTCCGCGATGACGCGGCCGAAGTCGAGCACGACGAGCCGGTCGCAGAGGTCCGTCACGGCGCTCATCCGGTGCTCGATGAGGACGATCGTCGTCTCGCCCGACTGCGCCAGGGCACGGAGCAGTTCGGTCATCTCCTGGACTTCCGGGTCGGTGAGGCCGGCCATGGGCTCGTCCAGGAACAGCATCCGCGGCCTGGTAGCCATGCCGATGGCGACGCCCAGCCGCTTCCGCGCACCGTACGGCAGGTCATCGGCGGCGGTCCCGGCCCAGTTCGCCATGTCGAAGCGGTCGAGCAGCGACTGGGCTTCGGCCAGGGCCGTCCCGTCCCGCCTGACCGGCTGGAGGCGGTGCAGCGGCCCGCTGCGCCGGCTCCGGCAGGCGACCACCAGGTTCTCGAACACGGAGAGTTCGCCGAACACGCTCGAGTGCTGGAAGGTGCGGGTCAGTCCGTGGCGGACGATCTTCGCGGGCCCGAGCCCATTGAGACGGCGTTCACCGAGCGCGATCGTGCCTTCCGACGGGGCGTCGAAGCCACTGATCAGGTTGAACAGGGTGGTCTTACCGGCGCCGTTCGGGCCGATGATGCCCAGCGTCTCACCCGGCAGGACACTGAACGAGACGTCATCAAGGGCCTGCAGGCCACCGAAGCTCTTCGACACGCCAGACAGCCGCAGGACCTGGCCTTCCGGAGGCTCCCCGCCACGGGCAGGCGCCTCCTGCGCGAGCTTGTGAGCCGCCTTGTGAACGCCCGTTGGAATGTCCTCGGGACGCGGGCGGACGTCCGGCTGGACACGGTCGTGGAGCGTCACCGCCGCCGTCCGGACGCCGAATCGGCGCCCGAGCGTGGTGACGATCCCGGTCGGGACCGCCATGAGAATGGCCAGCGTCGCGGCGGCCGTGAAGATGGCGACATATTCCTCGGACCAGTTCGCCAATACCGGGATCACGGCGAGCACGAACGTTCCGACCAGCGTGCCGACGAGGTACCGGGATCCTCCGATGATCACGTACATCAGCACGTAGACCGACAGCCAGAACGAGAAGCTGGACGGCGCGATGAAGGACACGTAGCCGGCGTAGAAGGAGCCCGCGACACCCGCGAAGAGGGCGCCGACCGCGAAGGCGACCAGCATGTTCGGGAAGGGCGAGATGCCGATCGACTGGGCGAGTTCCCGTGACTGGCCGAGCGCCTTGAGCCCGAGCCCCCAGCGGGACGACTCGATGAAGAGGAAGACCGCGAAGACGAGGGCGGCGAGCGCGAACGTGACCCAGTACCAGCTGGCGAGCGAGTCGACTCCAGCTGGGGACGAGATGCCGACGATGCCCGAGAAGCCGCCGGTGAGCCCCGTCCAGGACTCGATGATCGACGACGCGACGATCAGGAAACCGAACGTCATGAGCAGGAAGTAGGAGCCGCTGGTCCGGAAGCTCGACACCCCGATGATCAGGGCGCCGACCGCCGCCACGAGGCCGCCGAGAGGAACGGTGAACCAGAACGGCATGCCGTGCTGCGTGGTCAGGATGCCGGTGGTGTAGGCGCCGAAGGCGTAGAACGCGCCATGGCACAGGGCTGCCTCGCCGGCCAGCATGAGAAGCCTGAGACTGACGGCCATGATCAACGACAGGAACGCGAGGACGGCGACGTTGAGGTAGTACTCACCCGCCGCCAGGCCGAAGGCGGCACCCGCGAGAAGGCCCAGGGCGGCGCTGATCCTGCCCCATTGCCGCAGGCCTGCGGGCCGGCCGGCCCGAACGCTGTCAGGCATTTCCGAACACCCCCCGGGGTCGCAGGGCCAGGAAGCAGAGCGCGACGGCGAAGCTGCTCCACACGGCCGCTTCAGGGACCCAGTACGTCGAGATCGCGCTCTGCAGCAGTCCGATCGCCACGGCGACGATGAGGCTTCCCTTGACACTGCCCATGCCGGCGACGATGACGATCACGAAGGCCAGCAGCAGGGGCGGCTGCCCCATCGAGGGCAGGAGCACCTGCTGCGGCGCCACCAGGGCGCCGGCGGCTCCGGCGAGCGCACCGCCGATCGCGAACGTCATGATCATCACCCGGCGGACGGCGATCCCCTGCAGTCGCGCCGCGAAGGGATCCTGCTGCGTCGCCCGCAGGGCCCGTCCGTGCCGGGTCCGGGTCACGAACAGGTGCAGTGCCGTCACCAGCACGACCGCGATCGCGATGATCAGAATGCGCTGGGCTTCGAGGTAAACGCCGCCGAGCGCCACCACGGTGGTGAACGGGCCCGCGACATTCTTCGGCGAAGCCCCGAACCAGACCAGCGCCAGGTTCTCCAGCAGCAGCGCCAGCAGGATGCCGGCGATCGCGCCCTCGAGCAGCAGGCCCTGGAACCTCCGGAAGACGGTGGCGGCCAGCGCCGCGCTGATGGCCGCGACGGTCACCGTCGCCGCCACCAGCGCCGCGAAGTAGCTCTGCTCCAGGACCTCGACCACGAAGTAGGTGGTGTAGGCACCGAACATGAACAGCACGCCGTGCGCGAAGTTCACCACGTGGAGGACCCCGAAGACCATCGTCAGGCCCACCGCGATGAGAGCCAGCGTCGCTCCGAGAGACAGCCCGTTGAAGAGCATCTGGAGGAACGAGGCGATGGAGGGGTTCACCAGCGGTTCGCCTCCGCCGCCGGCACCACCGTGACCTGCTTGAGGGTGCCGTCCTTCTGGATCTCGGCCACCGGGAAGTCCATCTCGATGACCTGGTTCAGGCCGTACTTGTCCTTGCCCCCGTACCGGACCTCGCCCACCGCGCCGTCGAAGCTGACCTCTTGCATGGCCGCACTGACCTTCTTGGTGTCGAGGGTGCCCGCCTTCTCGATGGCCGCCTTCAGCAGGAAGAGGTTGTCGTAGGCCAGAGCGCTCCACCCCTGCGAGGGGTCACCGCCCTTGTGCTTCGAGATGTTGTCGGTCCAGTACTTGCCTTCCTCGCTGGTGAAGGCTCCGAAGAACGGCGACGACACGCTCCCCTCGACGCCCTCCTTCCCGGCGGCCTCGACGACGGCCGGCAGGTAGACGGTGTCGGGGAAGACGAAGTCCCCCTTGTACCCGAGCTGGCGCGCCGTCTTTACGATCCCGGCGTACTGGGACGGAGGCGTGCCACCGAACTGGATGACGTCGGGGCTCTTTGGCAGCACCTGGTTCAGCACCGGCGCGAAGTCCGTTGCGTCGCGGGAGATGAAGACGCTCGAAGGCGTGGCGCCCAGTGACTTCGTGATCCCGTCGCTCTGCTTGGCGATGATCCGTCCGACCTCATCGTCGGTGAAGATCCCGAGCACCTTCTGCACCTTCGCATCCTTCGACTTCAGGTAGGAGAGCGAGGCTCCGAAGGACCGGGAGATGTCGTAGTAGAGCCGGAATGTGGTCGGGTGGTCCTTGCCGAGGTACTGGTCACCGCCGGCCAGCGCCATCACCATGACGTCGCGCTTCTCCGCGACCGGTTGCACGGCGGGAACGATCGAGCCGCCGTCCACTTGGAGGAAGGAGACGCCGTCCTTGGTGATCGCCTGGTTGGCGGCCGTCACCGCCTTGGTGGGGTCATAGGCGTGGTCGTAGCTCTTGAATTCGAACTTGTACGTCTTTCCGTCGACCTTGACTCCGCCGGAGGCGTTGATGCGCTCGACGGCCGCCGCCATGGACGCGTTCTGCGGTCCCCCGAAAGCCGCCGCGGGGCCGCTCAGGGCGGCGACGAGCCCCACCTTGATGCTCTCCGCACCGTCGCTCGAGGCGCCCTCGCCGCAGCCCGTCATCCCCAGGGCGATTGTCGTGGCAGCGGCCACGGCGATCGTTGCTCTTCTCGTTGGACGCAGCTTCATGCCGTTCTCCTCTTGCTTGTGTCCGCCGCGTACGACGTCCATATGGGTGCACACCCCTGAGGAAGTACGCGTCGCCGGTCCTCAGACCAGAAAGGCCGGATCATTCGGCGGGTTCTGCAGTCCCGCGGCGTCTCGCGACTGCTGGAAGTAAAATTCGAACAGGATTCCGTCGGGGTCCCTGACGCACACGCTCTGCTTGGTGGCGTGGACGATCTGGCCCTCGACCCGGGCGCCGGCCTCGCGCAGTCTTTCCATGGCGGTCTCCAGCTCGATGGGACCGCTCAACTCGAAGCCGAAATGGTGCATCCGGGGAGTGGCCGCACCTTCCTCGATCTGGAAGAGCCCCAGGTCCCAGGAACCGACCGTCCCGGCGAAGACCGCGTAGCCGTCCTCGGCCGAGCCGGCGACGAGCGTCAACCCGACGATGCCGGTGTAGAAGTCGATGGACGTGGCCAGGTCCTTGACGAAAAGGGAGGCACGCGCAGCCCGATGGGGTTGCAATGGTGCGCCTTCAACGGTCCGGCGGTCGGTCTCGACGACGTATTTGGGAACGTCCGAGGCGACCGCGGGATCGGGCGTCCAGTCGCCCGTCAGCAACTGCTCGCTCTTCTCTTCCATGATGGCGCGCCAGTCGTCCTGCGAATCGGCATAGAACTCGAGGTAGTAGCCGTCGGGATCGAACATGTAGACGCTGTAGGCGATCGTGTGGTCCACCGTCCGGTGAACGGGCGCACCGGCGGCCATGGCCCGCTCGTACGCAGCGACGAGGTGCGCCTCACTCTCCATCTCCAGGCCGATATGGTTGAGCCCCGGCTTACGCTCTTCCTTCACGGGAACCTGCACTTGGCCGTCACGGCCGATCAGCGTCTTCTTCGGAATTTCGATGAGGCCGACGTCGTGATGGCTGTTGCCATTGCTCAGGAAACCCGCGCCGATGCCGGGCTCACGGAAGACGACCTGGAGGCCGAAGACGCGCTCGTAGTAGTCCATGGAGCGTTCCAGGTCGCTGACGAAGAAGTTTCCGTGCCCGATCCGGCGGGGCTTGAACTTGACGTCCTGCACCCTCGTGGACACGTTCATGAGCGGGCTCCCATCTGAGAGTCGAAGCGTGGACTAGCGGCTTGCGGACAGGTCGGGCGGGCAGACGGTCTTCAGCGCCGTCCTGATCGCCACGGGGTCGTGTCCGGGATCGGTCGCGGCGACCATGGTGAGCGCGGTCTGCGCCAGGTGCCTGGCCATGCGCTCGCTGGCGGCCTGGGCGTTCCCGCTCTGGCACGCGTTCAGGATCTCTTCGTGCTCCACAGCCGACCGGGTCCAGGCCTCGCCAGGGCGGCGAGTGACGTACAGGCTCCTGAACCGCCGTCCATGAGACTGCAGCTGATCGATGTGGCGCACGAGTTGCGCGCCCGCCTCCTCGATCAGTCCGTCATGGAATCGCTGATGGGGAATCTCCCATCCATCGAAGTCACCGCGCTCCGCGCACTCGTCCATCTCCACAAGGCACACTCGCAGCGCGGCGATCCGCTCCGCGTCGAGATGGGGCACGGTCAGGCGCACACCGAACGCCTCCAGCACGATGCGGCCGGCATAGGAGTGCTCGAGATCGGTCACCGAAAGCGACGCGACGCGCATCCGGCGATTACGCTCGGACTCGACCAGCCCCTCTGCCTCGAGCATCCGCAGCGCTTCCCGGAGCGGGGTGCGGCTCACCTGCAACTGCTCGGCGAGCTGGACTTGCGACAGCGGTGTACCGGCGGCGAGCTGCCCGGAGAAGATCAGTTCGCGGAGGATCGCCCGGATCTGTTCGGGACCTTCAAGCCCGTCAACGGCCAGACTGGAACCTGCCAGGTCGAATGGACTGCTCATCGGCGCTCGTCCTCACCCTGAGGGCCGCCCACGGCGGCCACCGTGTTCACCAGCCGGCCGACTCCGTCGATCTCGACGGCCACTTCATCCCCTGCCTGCAGCCATCTGGGCGGGTCGAACGACATGCCGACACCGTGCGGGGTCCCGGTCGCGATGATGTCCCCGACCTCGAGGGTCATCAGCGTGCTGACCTCGGCGATGATCTCCGCGATGGAGAACGTCATGTCCCCGATCCGCGCCTTCTGCACGGTGTCCCCGTTGACCCGTGTCACGATGTGCGACTGGGCGAGGTCCTGAACTTCGTCAACGGTCACCAGAGCGGGGCCGCACGGCGCGAATGAGTCACAGCTCTTGCCCGGCAGCCACTGGCTTCCTCGCAACTGGAGGTCCCGGGCGCTCACGTCATTGAAGACCATGTAGCCGGCGACCCGCTCCAATGCCTCTTCCTGCGGGACGTCCTTGCATCGCCGCCCGATAACGACGGCCAACTCTCCCTCGTAGTCGAGCTGTGTCGTCCTTGCGGGTGGCACGATCCGCTCGTTCGAGCCGATCAGTGCGTTGCGGTACTTGGGGAAGATCTCCGGGAAGCCGGGCGCCTTGAGGCCCACCTCGGCGACGTGCCGCGGGTAGTTCAGGCCAATGCAGATGATCTTGTCGGGGTCCGGAATCGGCGGGCCCCACCGGACGGCCTCCGCCGGAACCACCCTGCCGTCGACCCCTTGTCGCATGGCCTGCGCTTGCACCACGTTCAAGTCGGCGGCGGACACCGACTCAAGGACACTTCGCACGGAGACCCACGGGTTCGCCAGCCCCTCCGCCAGCCCAGACTCTGTCGCGGCATCGGCAAGGTCGACCACGTTCCCCTCGACCAGAAGCCCCGCGCGCCACGCGGCATCTCGCTCGTACGTGACCAACCTCATCGCTTTGACGCTCCAGTCTGTATACAGGTTTGTGTGAGGACAGTCTCAGACCTGCATGGAGGCCGTCAAGACGTCCGAGGAAGTTCACGGTTGTGCGCGCCCAACGAAAACCGTTCTCGCGCAGCGACGTCCTACATGCATACACTCTGCTCGCTACCTGTGCACAGATCGGCCCGTCCACGTACTCGGGAGGAAGACAGATGACGTCCGCGCTCGAGGGAGTCCGCGTACTCGACTTCGGAAGGGTGCTCGCCGCCCCGTACGCGACCATGTTGCTCGCCGACCTCGGGGCCGAGGTGCTCAAGATCGAGAGCCCGCAGGGTGATGACACCAGGCACTGGGGCCCGCCGTGGCGAGACGGCGAGTCGACGTACTTTCGAGCCGTGAATCGCAACAAGGTGTCCGTGGTACTCGATCTGCGCGACGCCGACGACGCCGCCCGCGCGCGGGACCTCGTCAGAACCAGTGACGTTCTGGTGGAAAACTTCCGACCAGGCACGATGGATCGCCATGGCCTCGGCTACGACGCGGCACGGAAGTTGAACCCCGGGATCGTGTACTGCTCCATCACGGGGTTCGGCACCAAGGGAGGTCGCCAGCTGCCCGGCTACGACCTGCTGATCCAGGCGACAAGCGGTCTCATGTCGATAACCGGCGAAGCTGCCGCACCAACAAAGGTCGGCGTCGCACTCATCGATGTCGTGACCGGTCTGCACGCCACCATCGGAATCCTCGCAGCCCTCCGCCACCGCAGCCGCACTGGAGAGGGACAGCGTGTGGAGGCGAATCTGCTCTCATCCGCCCTCTCGGCGCTGACGAATCAGGCAAGCGCCTACGTGGAAGGCGGCATAACACCGACTGCCACCGGCAATGATCATCCGTCGATCGTCCCCTACGGTGTCTTCGAGACCAGTGACGGCGCCATGGTCCTGGCAGTGGGAAACGACCGACAGTTCAGTTCGCTCATGCAAATCCTGGGACGTCCCGACCTCGCTGAAGACCCTCGCTACGCGACCAATGCGAAGCGCGTGGAAAACCGGCAAGACTTGGTGAAGCTCCTCAACAGGCTGCTGACGACCGCCCCGAAGGCCGTCTGGATCACCAAGCTGAGCAATGCCGGTGTCCCCGCCGGCCAGGTCAACAGCATTGCCGAGGCATTCGAACTCGCCGAATGTCTCGGGCTCGCACCTGTTCTCGACTTGATCAGCGGGGAAACGAGATCGCGGCAAGTCGCCAACCCGATCGGCCTGAGCCGAACGCCACCCCGGTACGTCTCACCTCCACCCGCTTTCATGGCTGGCCGGCGGCCCACTCCCCCGGCCGGTTCTTGTTCGTCCGATTGCGCTCGGCCCCAGGTCAACGGTCACCACTGACGGCTGCGGACGTTTACCCGCGCCCGGTCATTGGAGGGCGATTCATGGTGCCAACAGGCCCGGCCGGTTGCCGCGTTCCGGCGCTCCACGGACGGTCCGCGACATGCGGACCGACGGCCCTGAGGGCCTGGCCGCCACCGACCATCGAGAAACTCGACCGGAGGGGCGGCAGCGCGCCCCGATGGCTTCTTGCAGGACGCGATCGCCGAGGCCGCCCCGACGCTGGATGGCGGCGCCGCTGAGCCGGACCTGCTGCGGCTGACGCTGGCACGGGCCAGTGAGCCGGAGGACGCGGCGGGAGGCCCGCGGGCGGCAGCCAGTTCCCTGGGCGAGTCAGACCGTGCTGCTCCTCCTGTACGCATACCTCTTCATATATTTCCGAGCGGCGGCGTAGCGCTACTTCATAGCTACTCGATGTCAAGCACGGCCAGGAGTGCGGCTGTGGGGACGCGATAGCAGATGCCGATGCGGATTACTTTGCAGGGGAACTGATTTTGTTTAGCGGGTGGCCCACGCGAGACCGCGGTGTTCGACTCCATTGTGTGCAGGTCTGCGGGCTGATCAACCAGGTAGTGCGCCATCTGCGGGCGGCTTTGCATCAGCGGCGGCTCGACGAGCAGCGGGATCTCGGTACGCACCGGTTCGAGCACACCAGGCCTCTACCGCAATCGGCCGCCGGCTTCGACACCGACGGATACTCCTTTCCACCGGCGGTGCCCGAGTCAAACACCCCGCAGGCGACACCCTCGGTTCAGGCCGCGCCATGTCTGAGAAGGTCATGGCATTGCTCAAGCGGCTCAGTGAGCTCCGTGAACGCCGGTGTCGTCACCAGCGAAGAGTTCGAAGCCGAGAAGAAGGAGTCTGCTCGACCGGCTCTTGGCAGGCCGACGCTGTTGGCGCGTGGTGCCGGTTGCGGGCGTGCCGTGTGGCGCCTGGCCAGACGCGCAGGCCTCCTGATCGCCTGAGCCGCACGCCATCCAGCATCAAGCGCGCCGAAGCCGACAGGCCTCGGAGTCTGAAACCCAGCAGCGGGGAGCCGTGCGACGCGGATGTCCACTTTGGTGGGTTCAGGTGGTCCGCCGAGGCCGCGTACATGGCATCGCATGCCACATGATCACATCGGGTCTCATTGACATCTGGTTGACACGTGATCTTGAAACAAGATCACTAAGAGGTCGTCAAGCCTCTGACCTGGGGAAACGGTGGAGCGGGTGACGGGAATCGAACCCGCGCTGTCAGCTTGGGAAAACGAATTCAGATGGACGCACCTGGCCCACGCATGGGCTTGTTGGGCTATTGGGTTCGAGAACGCAGGCCGAAGCAGGGTGCGTCACCCCTCGACTCGCGACACACGCCTACCCAGACTGTACATGGCTGACTACAGTCCGTGTAAAGTTGTGACCAAGGTCGTCAATCCCCGGTTGTACACGCCCGCCGAGGCGGCGGCGCTGTTGCAGGTGCGGGAGTCATGGCTGCGCAAGAAGGCCAGTGCGCGGGCCATCCCGTGCACCTTCATCGGCAAGCATCTGCGATTCAGCGATCAGGACATCACCGCGATCATCACGGCCGGCGCGAAGCAGCCGGTCAATCAAAACCGGCGGGGCCGGCATTAGGTTCCGCCAACTCCCAGGGCTCAAAACGAAGGAGGAACCATGGCGAACGCAGAGAAGCGCGGCAAGGCCTGGCGGGTGAGGTACCAGCGGCCGGATGGGACACGGGCCTCGGAGGGAGGTTTCGAGACCAAGCAAGCTGCGCTCAACTGGGGTAACGACCAGGAAGCCCAGATAAGACGAGATAGGTGGCACGACCCCGCGAGGGGGCCGCGTTACTGGCCGACTGGATCGAGCTCTGGTGGGCCGGTCAGGACATCGAGCCCACAACTGAGCTCAAGTACCGGTATCTGATCGACCACCACATCCTGCCCGCGTTCGGCAGTCGGCCCGTGAACACCTTCACCAGCCCGGAGGAGATCGTGGCTTGGGAGAAGCGGACTCGCGGGCGAGGGTTCTCGCATCGGACGGCCTCTGATGCGCGATCCATGCTGGGCACGATCCTGGGTGACGCGAAGGACGGGGGGCTGCTGCCGGTCAACATCGCCGAGAAGCGCAAGGGGCGTGGGCGCAAGCGTGCCAGGCGGGCACACGGCGCTCGGGGTCCGGAGAAGGCATGGGCGACGCCACTGCAGGTTCTGCTTCTGGCGGAGCGGTGCGGGCTGCTGTCGGGGCGCGAGGACGACTTCGTCCTGATCGTGCTCACCGCTTACACCGGGATGCGGTGGGGTGAGGTGATGGGGCTGCAGCGGCCGTTCTGCCGACTCGACCACGTCCAGGTCGACTGGCAACTGCGGGAGTACTCCGGGCGGCTTGAGATGGCGCCGCCCAAGGACGACTCCTACCGAGCCGTCGATCTGCCTCCGTTCCTCGCGGGTCTCGTCTCCCGGCAGGTACAGCGCGCCAGTCGATGTGCCTGCGCGGGACGGCGGCCTGTGTGCGGAAGCAAAGGCGAATTCTTGTTCCTCGGATCCGACACCGGCCATCACCGGCGCAGCAACTACGCACGGCGGGTGTTCCAGCCTGCGGCTCAGGGGCGTTTTCCCGGGCAGCGGCAAAGCGACGGACGTCCGGTTCTGGTGGACGCTACGGAGTGGCCGGGAACGCCGCTGCCACCCTGGCCGGCCGCCCGGCCGGATCACCCATTCCAGCCACCGCAAGGGCGCGGGCGCAAGCCGATTCCGCCCGGAACACCGTTGGCGTGCTGGCTTCCGCTGCTGGAGAACCTCACACCGCACGGCCTGCGGCATGGCCACAAAACCTGGATGGCAGAGGACGGGGTTCCAGAGGTTCTCCAGGCCGACCGGCTAGGGCATATCGTGCCGGGCATCCGCGGTGTGTACACGCACGTCTCGGACGCGATGCGCGACGAACTGAAGACGAAACTTCAGCGTCGCTGGGAAGACGCTCTCGATGAGCGCGCCGATATGGCTCCGGGCTCGTCTCTGCCGGTGCTGGAGGGCCTGCTCTCCGCAAGGCGGGAGAAACGCGGATCGGTCGTCTCCCTGAGAAGTGCCTGATTCGGGAGGCACAACACGCGCGGTGGTCCGACCGGTGGGCCACCGCGCCTTCTGTTACGGAGAGTGACCGACGGGGCGGGGGGTCTCGTGAACACATTCGGAGTGGGGCAAGATCATGCCCCAGATCTGCCCCAGTGAAGCACGAAGGCCCTGCCGCTTACGTGCGGGAGGGCCTGTGGGGTAAGGGGTGGGCGATACTGGGTTCGAACCAGTGACCTCTTCGGTGTGAACGAAGCGCTCTCCCACTGAGCTAATCGCCCCGGTGTTCCGACTTCGGAAACTCTAGCGCATCTTGGGAGGTGGTCGCGCGTCGAGTGCGGTGCTCCCAGATGAGGTAGACGGTGGTGCAGGCCAGGGCCCAGGCCGCCAGGGTGATGAAGGGCTCGGCCCGCTGGTGGTCGTAGAAGTAGATGGCGGTGTGCTGGGCGTTCACGGAGGCGCCGGGCGGGAGCCAGCGGCCGATGGCGCCGAGCAGGGACGGAAGGAGGGGCCAGGAGACGGCGCCGCCCGAGGACGGGTTGCCGAGCAGGACCATGAGGCCCCAGGTGGGGGCGATGGCCCAACGGCCGATGAGGGTGTTGAACATCGTGAAGACCATGCCGCTGGTGAACATGGTGAGCGAGGAGATGGCCCAGGACTCCCGGAAGGGGAGGTGCAGGACGCCTAGCAGCGTGTCTACGGCGGCGCAGATGGCGAGGCCGCCCAGGACGGCATAGGCGGCGGTGAAGGCGACGCGGGCGGCGGGGGTCAGGGCCGCGGCGTGGACGTTGAGCTGGATGGCGCCGACGAAGCCGACGATGACGGCGGCGAGGGAGATGTAGAAGATGGCGAGGCCCTGCGGGTCGGTGGGCTGCAGGGGCTTGATGTCGCGGACCTGGACGGAGACGCCGGCGGCGGCGCCCGCGGCGGGGGCCGCCTGGGCCAGGAGGCGGGCGACGGAGGCGCCGGACGCGGCGGCGATGTCGAGGGTGACGTTCGGGCCGGTGAGGGTGATGATCGCGAAGGCCCGCTGTTCTTCGACGGCTTCACCGGCCTTGGCGTAGGTCCGGTACTGGTGGACGACCAGGGACGATTTCAGGCGCTGGTCGAGGGCGTCCACGAAGGCGGCCGAGTTGCCCTGGCCGGTCACGGCCAGGGGCAGGTGGCGGGGCTCCGGGTTGGCCATGCTGTAGCTGTAGGAGCCGGCGAACAGGCTCGCGGCGATGCTGAGGATGAACAGCAGGATGGTGGCCGGGAGGAACGGGGACGCGCGGAAGGCCGCCCACCGGTCACGGATGCTGTTCACATAGTTACGCTAGGTGACCGTGGGGGTCAGGTCCAGAACGTGGGGTCTTCGATCTTCCAGGGGAAGGTCAGGCCGTAGACGGCCAGGTAGCCGGCCAGGGCGGCGGCCAGGAGGACGGCTGTGGCCCCGCCGAGGATGGTGTTGCGGCGGCGCTTGCGGGGGTCGAGGGCCTTCTCCTTGGCGCGGTCCGCGGCGGTCTTGGCGCGGTGCAGGGCGCGCTGGGCCCAGGCGAACTCCGTGGCGAGGATCGCGAGGCCGATGACGATGCCGAGCAGGCCAGGCCCGGGGGTGATCATCATGACGAGGCCGCCGATGAGGACGGTCGCGCCGACGGCGAAGACGCCCGCGCGCCAGGCGGTGTTCAGCAGCGGGTTGCGCCGTACCCGGTCGCGGAAGCGGTGGAACAGGCCGGGTTCCTCCGGAGGCGGGGCGACCTTTTCATCATTGATTGCCACGGATTTACCTTAAGCCAGATGTCATGGTTACGGCGACGCCGGGAGGGCGCCCGGCACCCCGGACAGACCCCCACAAGATCGGCCTTTGCGCAGGTCAGACATAGGTTTTGCTACCGTGAGATGGGTCACAGGTGCCGGGGGCGGCGGAATGTTCGGCCGGGATAAGGCAGTTAGGCGTCATAGATCGCGGGGATGTCCGTGAGAGGGAGTAACCGCCCGACCGGAGCACCCCGCGAGCCAGCGGGACCGACGTAAGAGGGAATGGCCATGAACAGCAGTTCCACCGTCTCAGCGCAGCTGGGCCTTCGTCTCGTCGTCCCCGACCGCACGACCGTCCCCCTGCTCGCCGGGCTCGAGTACGCGGCCGACGACCCGTACGCGATCCGGATGGCCTTCTATGTGGGCGACGACGAGCCGGTGGAGTGGATCTTCGCCAGGGAGCTCCTCACGGTCGGCATCGTGCGCAGGGTCGGGGACGGGGACGTCGAGGTCTGGCCCGCCGACGACGACGGCTCGCTCAACATCGCGCTGTCGTCCCCGTTCGGGGACGCGTTGTTCGAGGTGCCGCTGTCACCGCTCGCGGACTTCCTGCACCGGACGTACCAGGCGGTGCCGGCGGGTGAGGAGACCGAGTTCATCGACATCGACGCCGAGCTGGAGAACCTGCTCTGGCCGTCCTAGCCGGACAGGCGGGCGATGTGGCGCATCTTGTTCATCGCGTCCAGGGCGGCGACCTTGTAGGACTCGGCGAGCGTCGGGTAGTTGAACACCGCGTTGACCAGGTAGTCGACGGTGCCGCCGCAGCCCATGACCGTCTGCCCGATGTGGACGAGCTCGGTGGCCCCGGTGCCGAAGACGTGGACGCCCAGGAGCCGCCGGTCCTCTGAGGAGACCAGGAGCTTCAGCATCCCGTAGGAGTCGCCGATGATCTGGCCGCGGGCCAGTTCGCGGTAGCGGGAGACGCCCACCTCGAAGGGGACCTTGGCCTCGGTGAGGGCGTCCTCGGTGCGGCCGACGAAGCTGATCTCGGGGATCGTGTAGATGCCGATGGGCTGGGTCTCGTTGATCTCCGAGACGGGCTCGCCGCAGGCGTGGTGCGCGGCGAGGCGCCCCTGCTCCATCGAGGTGGCGGCGAGGGACGGGAAGCCGATCACGTCCCCGACCGCGTAGATGTGCGGGACCTCGGTGCGGTAGTCGGCGTCGACCTTGATCCGGCCGCGGTGGTCGGCGGCGAGTCCGGCGGCGTCCAGGCACAGGTCGTCGGTCATGCCCTGCCGCCCGGCCGAGTACATGACGGTGTCGGCGGGGATGCGCTTGCCGCTCTCCAGGACGGTGATCGCGCCGTTCGGCATCCGCTCGACGGACGCGACCGCCTCCCGGAACCGGAACGTGACGGCGAGGTCGCGCAGGTGGTACTTGAGCGCCTCGACGATCTCCAGGTCGCAGAAGTCCAGCATGCGCTCGCGGCGCTCGACGACGGTGACCTTGGTGCCGAGCGCGGCGAACATCGAGGCGTACTCGATGCCGATGACGCCCGCGCCGACGACGACCATGGTCTCCGGGATGCGGTCCATGTTGATGATGCCGTCGGAGTCGATGATCGTCCGGTCGTCGAAGGCGACGGTGTCGGGCCGGGCCGGACGGGTGCCGGTGGCGATCACGACGCGGTCGGCGGTGACCTTCCGCTCCCGGTCGCCGGTGCCGGTGATCCCGACCGTGTTGGGCTCCAGGAACCGCCCGGTGCCCGCCAACAGGGTGACGCGGTTGCGGGCGAGCTGGCTGCGGATGACGTCGGTCTCCCGGCCGATGACGTGCTGGGTCCGCATCCCGAGGTCGGCGACGGTGATGTCGTCCTTGACCCGGTAGCTCTGCCCGTAGAGCTCGCGCTGGTTGAGGCCGGTCAGGTACAGGACGGCCTCGCGCATGGTCTTGGACGGGATCGTCCCGGTGTTGATGCAGACGCCGCCGATCATGTCGCGACGGTCGACGATGGCGACCTTGCGGCCGAGCTTGGCGGCGGCGATGGCCGCGCGCTGCCCGCCGGGGCCGGATCCGAGCACGAGGAGATCGAAGTCGTTCACGCCTCCAGTCTGGCGGTAGGCCCCGGTCCCGTTAAAGGCCTTCGCCGGATGGATCATGATCCGTCCGGTTCAGGCCGGGGATCAGGCCCGCGATCAGGGCGTCCAGGCCGGCCTTGACGCGGCCGAGCGGCATGCCCCGCGTCCGCCGCTGGTACAGGAACAGGTTCGCGGCGAGCGGCGCGAGGAGCGCGTCGGCGAGGTAGGCGGCGTCGGCGCCGGGGCGGATCCGGCCGAGGAGCATGGCCAGGTGCCGGTGGTACAGCGCGTACGAGCCGTCCCGGAAGCGGGCGTCCGGCGGCCCGGATTCGGCCATGACCAGCAGGTCGGCCTGCGCCTCGGTGCGGTCGGCGAGCGCGTGCAGGAAGGCGCGCAGGCGCTCGGCCGCGGGCGCGCCGGGCCCGAGGGGCGGCGGGCCGTGGATGAACGCGTCCTGGAAGCCGCGCTCGCGGTCGTCGATCACCGCGTAGACGAGCCGGGCGCGGTCGCCGAAGCGCCGGTAGACGGTGCCGACGCCGACGCCCGCGGCGCGGGCGACCTCGTCCATGGAGACGGCCTCGGGGCCGTGCCGGGCGATCAGTTCGGCGGCGGCGCGCACGATCCGGCGCCGGTTCTGCGCGGCGTCGGCGCGCTCGGGAGGCGGGCCTCCGACGACGCGCAACTCCCGCATGAGATCCCCTCTCGGCACAGACGGCAGCGTATCGGTCGTTGTATCCGGAGAATACTCCAGTTATGCTCTCCTAAACGGAAACTTTTCCGATTAGACCTGGAGGACGGGATGACCGCACAGCTTGAGGGACGGACGGCCCTGGTCACGGGCGGCGGGCGCGGCATCGGCGCCGCGATCGCGCTGCGCCTCGCGCGGGACGGCGCGGATGTCGCCGTGACCTACCTGCGGGCCCCGGAGCGGGCCGCCGAGGTCGTCCGCGAGATCGAGGCGGCGGGCCGGCGCGGGCTGGCGATCGCCGCGGACGCGGCCGACCCCGCCGCCGCGGCGGCCGCCGTGGACCGGGTCGCCGCCGAGTTCGGACGGCTCGACATCCTGGTCAACAACGCCGGGATCGCGCCGAACGGCCCGCTGGAGGACGTCTCGGCCGAGGAGCTGGACCTGACGATCGGCGTGCACGTCCGGGCGGCGTTCGTGACGGCGCAGGCCGCCGCCCGCCACCTCGGGCCCGGCGGGCGGATCGTCAACATCGGCAGCAGCCTGGCCGAGCGCGTCCCGTACCCGGGGTGGACGCTGTACGCGATGAGCAAGTCCGCGCTGACCGGCCTCACCCGGGGCCTGGCCCGCGACCTCGGGCCGCGCGGGATCACCGCGAACGTCGTGCAGCCCGGCTCGACCGACACCGAGATGAACCCGGCCGACTCCCCGGACGCCGAGTTCGAGCGGGGTTTCACCGCGCTCGGCCGGTACGCGCGGGCCGAGGAGATCGCGGCGATGGTCGCGCATCTGGCGGGCCCGGGAGGCGACTTCATCACGGGCACGGCGATCGCGGTCGACGGGGGGTACGCGGCCTGATGGCGTGGGTCTTCCTGCTGATCGCGTCGCTGATGGAGCTGGTGTGGGCGACGGCGCTGAAGGAGTCGGACGGCCTGACCAAGCCGTGGCCGACCGCCATCGGCCTCGCGGTCGCGCTGCTCAGCGTGGTCGTGCTGTCGCTGTCGCTGCGCACGCTGCCGGTCGGCACCGCCTACGCGGTCTTCACCGGCCTCGGGGCGCTCGGCGTGGCCGCGGTCGGCATGGTCGCGTTCGGCGAGAGCGCGTCCCCGACCCGCGTCGGGTTCCTGGGGCTGATCATCATCGGTGTGGTGGGCCTGCAGTTCGCCGAGAACTCTTAGTCCGGGCGGAGATCGGGCAGAGTGGGGGCATGGCGAGGGAGATGCTCGGGATCGACATGGGCGGGTCGGGGATCAAGGGGGCGCCGGTCGATCTGTCCGACGGCGCGTTCGCGCGGGAGCGGTTCCGGATCGACACGCCGCATCCGGCCCGGCCGAAGCCGGTCGCGAAGGTCATCGCCCGGATCGTCGACCACTTCGGCTGGGACGGCCCGGTGGGCGTCACCTACCCCGGCGTGGTGATCGGCGGTGTGGCGATGTCGGCGGCGAACGTGTCCAAGCGCTGGCTCGGGGTGGACGCGGCGTCGCTGTTCGCGGACGCCACCGGCCGGGAGGTCACGCTGCTCAACGACGCGGACGCGGCCGGGGTCGCGGAGATGCGCCTCGGCGCGGGACGCGACCGGCGCGGCACCGTCGTCGTGCTCACGCTCGGCACCGGCATCGGGAGCGCGCTGTTCACCGACGGCGTGCTCGTCCCGAACACCGAGTTCGGGCACCTCCAGATCGACGGGCGGGACGCCGAGCTGCGCGCTTCCGCGAAGGCGCGCACCGAGGAGGACCTCGGCTGGCACGCGTGGGCGCGGCGGCTCGGCGCGTACATGGCGCACCTGGAGGCGCTGATCTCCCCGTCGCTGATCATCGTGGGCGGCGGGGTGAGCCGCAAGTCCGCGCACTTCCTGCCGCTGATCGAGGGGGTGCGCGCGGAGATCGTCCCGGCGCGGCTGGTGAACAACGCGGGGATCGTCGGGGCGGCGATGGCGGCGGCCGCCGCGCATCCGGCGGAGACCGCCGGGCCCGCGCCGCACCGGGTCCGGACGTCCGGGGCGACCGGCGGGGCGCAGGGCGAGCGCGGCACCGCCGAGGCCGCCCGCTGAGGCGCACCGCCGGAACGCCGCCCCGGACGACGCCGGAGACGACGCCCGGGACGACGCCCGGCGCCGTCAGGACGTTCTGAGCCGCACGGTCGCGATCTCCCAGGGGCGCAGCGCCAGCGCGGCCGTCCCGGCGTGGACGTCGAGCGGGATGCCGGGGCGTCCGCGCAGGTCGGCGCGGACGGCCTCGGTGAAGTCCCCGCGCAGGACGGCCGTGGTCGGCTCGGCGCACTGGGCGGCCATCCGGGTCTCGGTCCAGCCGTCGCGGGCCCGCAGCGACGTCATGACCACGCCGTCCCCCGAGATCGCGATGCCCTCCCGGGACGCCGGCGGGGCCGCGGAGGCGTGCCCGTAACCGGCGGCGGTGAGAAGGTCGTGCCGGTACGCCTCGGCCGCCTTGAGGACGTCGCCGCCGGGCCGTTCGCCGTCGTAGGGCAGGACCGCCATCCCGGTCGCCCGCTCGCCGCGGCACTGCGCGCCCGGGGTGCGGAGCTGCGGCCCGGCGGGCTGGTCCCGGTAGGCGTTGCGGTCCCGGGACAGGTGGCCGACGGCGCGCAGCAGGGTGAGGGCCATCTCCCGGCCGGCGCCGGTGATCTCGTACTCGGTCGCGTGCTCCAGCAGGACGGCGATGCCGCCCGCGGCGGCGAACCCGGACGCCGGGTACGTCGGCACGGGGCGCTCCCCGAAGCCGCCCTCGGCCGTCAGCCCCCGCTCGGTGATCGCGAACTGGCCCTCGGCGAACGACGAGTCCGCCCGGCGCGGCAGCGACAGGTGCAGCCGGACGCGGTGGTCGTCGCAGCGGTTGTCGAACGCGACGCGCAGCCGCAGGAACGGCTCGCCGGCGCGCAGCTCGGCGCGGACGGTGACCGCCACGTCCTCCTCGGCCTCGGAGCGGGCGTCGCGCTCCAGGTCGCCGCCGCGGGGCCACCGGTAGGTCCGGACGATGTCGAAAGCGGCGACGAGCGGCCCGTCCGACACGCGTTCCACATGCACCGTGAGCGGATCGCCGACGATCCGGTCGTCGGCGGGCGGCGCGTAGTTGTAGGAGTCGCCCAGGTCACCGCCGTCCACGATCCGCCCGACGCCCTCGATGACGTGGCCGGACGGGGTGCGCAGGCCGAGCGTGCCGTCGGCGTGCACCTCGGCGCGCAGCAGCCCGTTGTCGAGGACGCCGCCCTCCAGCGCCACCGGGCCCTCCTCGGGCCGCGAGGCCGGCACCGGCCGCACGGTGGTCAGCCCGAGCGGCGGCACATCGACGAGCGCGGCGACGGTGCGGCGCGGGTCCGCCAGGATCCGGACGCGCCACTCCCCCTCCGCGTCGCGCAGTTCCTCCCGCACCTCGCCGAGGTCGAACGGGACGTCCGCGCGGTAGGTCACGTGGAAGGTCAGCGTGCGGTCGTCCCGCGACACCGACCAGGCGCGGATCTCCTGCCCGTACAGCACCCGCCCGTACACCCGCTCCAGCAGGACCGGCAGCTGGGAGGCCGGGTGGACGGCGTCGTCCAGCACCGTCGGTGCGATGTCGATCGTCTGCACGGGCACCGGCCGCCCGTCCCCCGTCACCAGCCCCGGCTCCCCCTCGCACGGGACGTCCAGGGTGACCAGGCCGGTGCGGCGGGCCGGGGTCGGGTTGAACACCAGGTGCGAGCCGAGCGGGACGGACGCGGCCCGCTCGGCGGTGACGAGGTCGCAGACGGCGCGGCCGAGCTGGTCCGCCTCGGCCATGTGCGCCGCGACCTGCTCGGCGGTCTCGTCGCAGCCGCAGCCGGTGACCGAGTCGTGGCAGCCCGCCTCGATGAGCCGCCGCCACGCCAGGTCGAGGAACGTCTGCGCGTCGCCCGCGTACCAGAGCGCGGTGAGCGGCTCGGCGTACCGCTCGACGCGCCGCTCGGCGCGCCCCATCAGCTGCTTGAGCCGGACGCGGGCGGAGATCACGCCGGGCAGGATGTTGGCGCGGGCGTGCGAGCGCAGCTCGCCGCGGACGCGCGGCAGCCCGTCGATGGCGGTCTTCTCCCCCGCGAAGAAGCCGGCGAGGGTGTCCAGCCGCATGCCGGGCCCGGCGGCGGCGATCCGGTCGGCGAGGTCGGCCGCGGGCGCGGTGTGGTCGGCGCCGTACATGGCCAGCAGCGGGCCGCCGTGCGGGGACCAGCGGCCCATCGCCTCGGCGAACCCCGCGACGCGGCCGGCTGCCGGCGGCGGCGCGCCGCCGGCCTCCTCGAACATCGACGCGGCGTTGCCGTAGCCGCCCTCGGGCAGGTACCGGGTGCGGATCGCCGTCCCGTCCGGCGCCTCCCACGCGAACGCGCAGGACCGGACCCGGTCCGGGACGCCCCGCCACACGCACGCGTGCTCGATGCCGGCGAGCCGCAGGATCTGCGGCATCTGCGCGCAGTGCCCGAACTGGTCGGGCAGGTAGCCGACCATCATCGCGGCGCCGAGCTCCTGGGCGCTGCGCATCCCGAGCTCCAGGTTCCGGACGATGTTCTCCCCCGAGCACAGGAACTCGTCGTGCAGGATCTGCCAGGGCCCGACGGCGAGCCGCCCCTCCCGGACGAGGGCGGCCACCCGGTCGCGCCGTTCCGGGCGGACCTCCAGGTAGTCGTCGACCGCCGCCATCTGCCCGTCCAGCGTGAAGTGCCAGCGCGGATCGGCCTCCATCCGGTCGATGACGGCGTCGAGCAGCGACACCAGCCGCAGCCGGAAGCGCTGGAACGGCAGGTACCACTCGCGGTCCCAGTGGGTGTGCGGCACGACGACGATCTCGGCGCTCGCCGCCCGCTCGGCGTTGTCTACCCGCACAGTGCGATCACCTCGTTCTCGTGGCTCTCCAGGCGATGCATGCCCCGGTGCTCCGCCGGTATCCGGACCCGGTCGCCGCGGACGGCGGCGCGCCGCCCGTCCGGCCGGACGAGCACGGTCCCGTCGCCGCCGACGGCGACCAGGTCGTCCTCGACGCGCAGCAGGACGGGCGCGTCCCGCCCGGCGGACACGGCCGTCCGCCCGGCGACCAGGCCGCCGAGCACGTCGCCGCCCTCCGCGAGCACCCAGGTGCAGGGCTCGCCGAGCGTCTTGGCCTGGGCCGGGTCGTGGAAGTCGCTGCCGCCGAGCGGGACGATCCCGCCGGGCCGCCACAGCTCCGCCCAGGCCAGCGGGGCGCCCCAGCGCCGGTCCCACCAGGACGCATGCCAGAGCTCGGCGAACCGCGGCCGCCACTGCGGCGGCAGCGGGCGGCGCCAGGCGCCGTCGCCGCTCAGCGGATGGTTGATCGACATCAGCCCGCCGCGGGCGACGGCGAACGAGGCCCAGTCGGCGCTCGGCCCGCGGAAGTCGACCCAGCCGGTGGCGCCGAACACGTTCGCGTGCCCGAGGTCGGTGGTGACCTCCTGGCCGGGCAGCAGCAGGACGCCGGCGTGCGCACCGGCGGCGGGCAGCTCGCGGTGGTGGCTGACGGTGTTGTGGTCGGTCACCGCGAGGTAGTCCAGCCCTTGCGACGCGGCCAGGCACGCCAGTTCGTGGACGGTGAGCGTTCCGTCGCTGTGGACCGTGTGGGAGTGCAGGTCACCGGCGAGCCAGCGCATGCCGTCCGGGGCGGGGAGTTCACGACGAGGAGGACGTTCCGGCCGTGGCGGCGGGGTCTCCTCCGGTCGCGGTGGGATCGATGTCGACGTGGTCACCGTGACCTCGTACGGAACACCATCGGGCGGTATGCGGTGGAGTCCGAGCCAGACGTGCCAGGTACCGGGCTCCAGTTCCCCCGGCAGGTACCCGGGGGTCGCCCAGTCCGCGCTCACCGTGTACCGGCTGCGCGCTCCGCCGGACCAGCCGCGGAACCCGCCCGGGCCATGGCAGCCCAGGTCGATGACGCCTCCCTCATGGGACAGCCCGACCGTGATCGATGCCGTGCCCGGCGGCACGTCGAACGGGAGTTCGCGGAGCCCCTGTTCGAGCCGGTCCTCCAGGCTCCAGCGGCCCCGGTGCACCGTCATCCGTGCCTCCCGTCCTCGACCGGCCGAGCCGGCGGCCGGCCGCCCTCCGCCCACGGAGACCTGCCCGCCGAGCGCCCGGGGATGCCTCGCCCTGCGGGGCCGGAAGGCCTCGGGGAACCGTCCCCCGGTCAGGGGTCCATGAGTTCGGCGGCGCGGGCCGCGAACGCCTCCATGGCCTTCGCCGTGACGGGGCCGGGGGCGGCCGGCAGGACCGTCCCGTCGACGGCCCGGATCGGCTGGACGTCCCGCGTCGTGGACGTCAGGAACGCCTCGTCCGCGCGGTACAGGTCGTCCAGCGCGAGGTCCTCCTCCTCGCCGCCGAACCACTCCAGCGCCAGCGCGCGCGTCACCCCCGCCAGGCAGCCGGACGACAGCGGCGGCGTGACGAGCCGGCCGCCGAGCACGACGAAGACGTTGCTGCCCGTCCCCTCGCACAGGTTCCCGGCGGTGTTGGCGAAGATCGCCTCGCCGCCGCCGCGCTCCTTGGCGTAGGCGAGGGCCAGGGCGTTCTCCGCGTAGGACGTCGTCTTGAGGCCCGACAGGGCGCCGCGCTCGTTGCGCGGCCACGGCACCACCGTCACGTCCGCGGCCGGCGGGAACGGGTCCTGCGGCCCGACGATGATCGACACGGTCGGCCCCGCGTCGCCGCGCGCCGACCCCAGCGGGCCCGGGCCGCTCGTGTAGGTGATGCGGATGCGGGCCAGCGGCCACTTCGGCGCCGCCGCCAGCACCTCCAGGGCGCCCTGCGCGAGGACGTCGTGGTCGGGCTCGGGCAGGCCGAGCCCGGCCGCCGAACGGGCCAGCCGGCGCAGATGGCGGGTCAGCGCGAACGGCACCCCGTTCGTCGCCTTCACCGTCTCGAAGATCCCGTCCCCGACCAGCATGCCGTGGTCGAAGACCGACACCGTCGCCCGGTCCGGGTCCACCAGTTGCCCGTTCAGCCAGATCCTGGCCTGCGCCGTCACCGGAAGCCACCTTCCCCTCAGCCCGAGCCGGCGTCGGCCCGGTCCCGCGCCGTTCGCGGGGCGGCGGGAGTCCCGCGTCCACCCCCGCCCGGTCCTCCACAGTACGGCGCACCGGGCGCGGTGTTCGAGTTCTTCTGGCATCCCCGCGCGCTCACCCCCGCCGAACCGGGGCGAAACGCCGCGACGGTCAGGCCAGGACGCAGCCGAACGAATCCGCGAGCCCCGCCAGCCCCGCCTCCGTCACCACCAGCGCCCGCCGGGTCGTCCCCCGCTCGAACCAGCCCAGCTCGATCATCCGGGCGGTCAGCGCCGCCCCCAGCGCCCCGTTCAGATGCGGGCGCCGCTCCGTCCAGTCCAGGCACTGCCAGGCGAACCTCCGCCGCGCCCGGCGCAGCGCCGCGACGTCCAGGCCCAGCGCGGCCAGCCGCTCCCCGCCCTTCTCCGTCACCTCGAACGCGGCATCGCCGGCCGGCTCGATCAGGCCGCCGTCCACCAGCGCCGCGAACAGCGCCACGCCCGCCGCCCCCGCCAGATGGTCGTAGCACGTCCGCGCCTCGTGCAGCCGCCGCGCGTCCCGCGACTGCCGCAGGCTCCGCACCTGCGCCGCCGGGCTGATCCGCGACAGCGCCTCGATGACGTGCGCGACCTCCCGGCCCCGCAGCCGGTAGTACCGGTGCCGGCCCTGCTGCACCACCGTCACGAACCCGCCGTCCAGCAGCCGCCCTAGATGCGCGCTCGCCGTCTGCGCGCTCACCCCCGCCGCCCGCGCCAGCTCCCCCGCCGCGAGCGGCCGCCCGTCCAGCAGCGCCGTCAGCATCGCCGCCCGCGCCCGATCCGCCAGCAGCGCCGCCACCGGCGCGAAGTCCGCGCTCACGCCATGTTCCGAGCCCATGGGACGACCCTAGGCGCCCGACCCTTCGACGCCCGCCGAACCATCCCGGCCCGACCCGCCCCGAAACCCGGTTTGGGGAACGGCCCCCGACACGCTAAAGTCTTCCTCATCGCCGCAAGGCGCACGCGGAAGTGGCTCAGGGGTAGAGCATCACCTTGCCAAGGTGAGGGTCGCGGGTTCAAATCCCGTCTTCCGCTCTGAGGGGCCTTTCAGGCTGTGAACCAGAAGGTCTCATTCTGGTGGAGTGGCCGAGAGGCGAGGCAACGGCCTGCAAAGCCGTGTACACGGGTTCAAATCCCGTCTCCACCTCAACGCCGTACCTCCCCCGGAGGCAACGGAAACGGGCGATTAGCTCAGTGGGAGAGCGCTACCTTGACACGGTAGAGGCCACTGGTTCAATCCCAGTATCGCCCACTCGGAGTTGGGGGTCCTGTGTCCGCGGAGAGCGCGGACCGGGACTCCTCGTCATGTTGACCCGGGGGCGACCCCCGGACCCCCGATGTGGGGGGCTCCGCCC